>JAZURG010000265.1:0-3620 GCA_045606145.1 Faecousia sp. | reverse complement strand
GCGGCGACCGCCCTCCGAAAGTTCACTTGGCACAAGAATATTTCTTGAATCATAATACTGCACCGTTCTGACGGATACGCCACAGAGCTTTGCAATTTCTCCTGTTGTGTACTTTGACATAGCTTTCACCTCCTTACGCCGCCTATTTTACATCATTACGCAGCGTAACAAGCAATACCTTACGCAGGGGGATTTAAATTATTATATCAAAAAAGCATGATTTTTTCTACCCAACTCAAGGTAATAGTTGCGTTGAAAAGTTTATGATTCCATGCAATAATATACCAAAGGGCAAAGAAAAGCCCGTTAACTGACGGAAAAGAGATGACAAAAACGGTCGAGAGATTTTTTCTTAATACCTGTAAAATTGAATCATGACAAGGAGGTGACGAACATGACAGAACAGATTCTTGCGGTTCAGAAAATGCAGGACTATATCGAAGCCCATCTGACAGAGGAGATCACGCTGGCGGCATTGGCGGGCATCTGTAACTTTTCCCCCTGGTATGCCCATCGGCTGTTTCGGGAGCATACCGGTTACGCTCCCGCAGAGTATATCCGTCGGATGCGGTTGGCCAAGTCCGCTCTGCGTTTGAAATCGGAACACGTCAAGATCATTGATGTAGCTTTTGATCTCGGGTTTACCAGTGTTGACGGCTACACCCGGGCCTTTCGCAAAGAGTTTGGTATCAATCCAGGCGAATACGCAAAAAATCCAGTTCCGGTCAAGCTGTTTGTTGCCTACGGTGTCAAATTCAAGGAATTGAGAAAGGAATTTTCGATTGTGACTGAACTCCAAAATGTATTCATTCAAGTGATTCACAAAACCCGCCGAAAGGTCATCATCAAGCGGGGAATCAAAGCTGACAACTATTTTGATTACTGCGGCGAGGTTGGCTGCGATGTGTGGGGAACACTTCTCAGCATGGACAGCCTGTGCGGTGAACCGGTGTGCCTTTGGCTCCCGGAGAAGTATAAACTTCCCGAAACCTCCACCTATGTGCAGGGTGTTGAGGTATCAGAGGATTTTAACGGTGTGATACCGGAAGGATTCGATGTAATCACTCTGGATGAAGCCGACTATCTGATGTTCCAGGGGGAACCATTTGACGAGGAAGAATATTGCGATGCCATTTTTGCTGTTCAGAGCGCTATGGACCGCTACGAACCGTCTGTAATTGGCTACTGCTGGGATGACTTGAGTCCCCGTATTCAGCTGGAGCCCAGAGGCGAGAGAGGCTATATTGAAATGAGAGCAGTACACAAGGAACGGAGGGCGCAGAAATGAAAAAAGGATATTCAAAAGCGGCTCTGTTCCTTGCCAGTCAAGCGGTTACCTTACTGGGATCTTCTATTGTACAGTTTGCTATTATTTGGTATGTGACGCTGGAAACCTCCTCCGGCGGGTGGGTTGCCCTGCTCTCGGCGGCAGCTTACATCCCGCAGTTTCTGATTTCATTCTTTGCGGGAGTATGGGCAGACCACTATCCCCGTAAGCACCTGATCATTGCCGCAGATGGGGCGATTGCAGCGGCAACCCTGGCACTTGTGCTTCTGCTTCCGCAGATCTCCCGGAATGAAACGATCTATGTCGCTCTGGTGGTGATTTCTGCCATACGCTCCTTTGGCACAGGCGTCCACACACCTGCAGTCAATGCAACGGTGCCCCAGCTTGTTGCAGAAGACTATTTGATGAAGTTTAATGGCATCAACGCAACTGTCCAATCTGTTGTGCAGTTCGCTGCACCTGCTATCGCAGGCGGTATTCTCACCTGGGGCAGTTTCCGTGGTTCGCTGATGCTGGATGTGGTCACTGCTATGGTTGGTATTGGCTTGCTGGGTGCAATTGCCATACCCTTTGAAAAGCGGACAGACTCTGCGCCGATTTTTGCCGAAATGCAGGAGGGCATTCGCTACGCCGCCAAGGAGCGGTTTCTTGGAAAACTGATTATGCTTTTCGGTCTGTTCATTTTCCTGTGTGTTCCCGCAGGATTTCTCGCAACTTTGTTTGTCAGCCGTTATTATGGCGATACCTACTTCCACATGACCCTTGTTGAAGTCATCGGCTTTTTGGGCATGATGGCGGGTGGTTTGCTGATCAGTACCTGGGGCGGATTCAAACGCCATACCAAGACGCTGCTGGTTGGAATTGTGTCCTTTGGATTGCTGGCAATTGGGATGGGTGCTACAAAGAACTTCTATGTGTATCTGGTGCTGATGGCCGTTTACGGAGTTGCGCTGACTATGGTGCAGACGGCATCTACTACACTCCTGCAGGAGAACAGCACACCGGAAATGTCGGGTCGGATATTTGGATTGTATGGTGCAGCTTATTCCAGCTTTTTGCCCATCGGCATGGTCGTATTCGGGCTGCTGGCAGATAGAACATCCATGCGATTGCTGATGGTGGTATCCGGTGTCCTGCTGATCTTAATGGCCGCGGTGATGTTTATGGACAAATCCTTTTATCGGCACGGCAGTGAAAGTTGAAACATGATATCTTCGAAAGCAACAGCCCACAGGATTCAATATCCTACGGGCTGTTGCCATGTCAGCTATGGCCTTTTTATCATAACAGAAGCAATCGTTAGCTTGTTTATGAATTATAAAAGTGAGCTTTGATTTATTCCTAGATTATGTTCTTACTGTATTATTTCATATATCTCCGAGAAGTCAATGGCGACCTTATTGACCTGCAGTGTCTGCCAGTAGGCATCCACCTTCATGACAGTCCCTGTGATCTGAAGTGTCTCTTGTTCCATGGTGCCATAGTACACCACTGTGACTTGCTGGCCCTTGCACAGCTCTGTCAGTGTGTTATTTATCTGTTCTTTCATGTAATCCGTTAACTCCCTGCGAGGCTCCGGCCTCTTTTCTTTGGCTGCAATGGCCTCTTTCAGGCCTTTAAGGGCATCAAATGGGGCAAATTGCTTTGCTCGTCTGGAGGGTGGCATAGGTGCCCTTGGCCCACGTTTAAGCACGGTGGCCTCCAATCTGGGCATTCCGCTCCCGTCCGGTAGCTGCCGGATCGTAGTTCATACCCTTCAGAATTGAGTTCTTACCATACTTCGCCCGGATACCCAACATAGCTTCCTGCAGCGCTTTGTCCCTAAGCTGCTTTGTGGTATCTTCGAACATACTCAGCTGAAGCACTCCCCTGTCCTCTACCACGTTGTTACAGGAAAGACACACGCGGCGAATCATAAACCGTGGATCCACGATCCGGCGATAAAGCGTCTCGATAGCCGGTACCAGTATGGAGGCCGTATTGGTTTCCATACCGAGCTTTGCAGTGCCTCCTGCACCGGGGACACCTTGAGTATAGGAGTAACCGACATACAGGGAAACGGAGTCTGTTGCGAGCTTCTTGGCCGCCATATCAAGGCACAGCTGATCCATCATCTCTTTGGCAATGATTTCACCTTCCTGGTACTTATAGTCCCGCATGAGGACCTGACCACTGGAAAGACTCTTGGATTTTGACCGGTAAGCCTTGATATCTGCGATTGTCGTAGACTCCCGCCCCCAGGCGTGGTCAATCAGAAGCTCTGCATCGATCCCAAACCAGTCGTACAGATAGTCTTCATCCATCATCGCGATTTCACGCATTGTCGTAATAC
>JAZURG010000264.1:0-5127 GCA_045606145.1 Faecousia sp. | reverse complement strand
GAGAACGGCATGGTTGGACCGGCGATGCCCAGATCTTCTTTGAAACCGCAAACTATCTCTTTGTCTATGCTACCTTCTCCCAGAAGTATCTGCGGGATGTCTACGATTGGCAGATGAAAAGCGGCAGACTGCCTCAGATCGCTCCCTACGGTGGCGTGGATTTCTACATGTGGACCATGAACGGAAGCGTTGGTTGGTCCGATGCGGGTATCCTGATACCATACCGATTCTGGAAACTGTATGGAGACAAACAGATTCTAATCGACTACTATGACCGCATGAAGCGATACACTGGGTTTATGATGAACCGCTGTGGTAAGTTGGGCCTGATGGCGAAGCCTTTGGGAATTAAGGGCGAGGCAAGAAAGTATGCGGTCAATCTGGGGCAATCCTACGGCGAATGGGCAGAACCGAAAGAGGTGTATCCTAACGACTGGACGGATATGGTAGCGCCCCATCCTGAGGTGTCAACTGCCTATACCTCCTATGTGATGGGGTGTATGGCAGAAATCGCCACAGAACTGGGGTGCAACGAGGATGCTTTGCTGTATCAGAAGTACAGCGATGGCTGCAAGAAAGCCTATCAGGCTATGGCAGAAAAAACGGATTATACACTGGATACCGACCGTCAGGCCCGTCTTGTTCGTCCCCTTGCTTTTGGTTTGCTGGACGAAAAGCAGACTGCCTATACTCAAAAACGGCTCCTGCAAGCACTGGAGAACTATGGATGGCGGCTGGGAACCGGCTTCCTGTCCACTCCGTTGATTCTGGATGTACTGGCGGACATCGACATAGATGCCGCCTACCGCCTGCTTGAAAACGAGGAGATGCCCGGCTGGCTGTTTATGCCTAAAAACGGTGCCACCACCATCTGGGAATCCTGGGAGGGAACTCAGGCCCAGGGAGGTATCGCATCCTTAAATCACTACTCCAAAGGTGCAGTTTGCGAATGGCTTTTTAAGACCATGTGTGGTATCCGCATGGAGGTCGAAAACCACTTCACAATCGCTCCTAGACTCGGTGGCAGCTTTACCCATGCCAAGGCTGGTTATGACAGTATCTATGGCACGGTGGAATGCGGCTGGGAAAGAACGGAAAGTGGCGACGTAACCTACTTCGTAACGATTCCTGCCAACACCACAGCGGAATTCCGCTATCCGGATGGCAGAACATCAAAACTGAAGGCTGGAATTCACACTCTTTAAGCATCAACAATAATACCCCGCAGTTGTTCTGCAACTGCGCGGTTTGTTTATTGGGGTTCGATTGAAACAAGACGTACTTCCAGCATATCCAGCAGGGCGTCCAGTTCCAGAGTATGATTTTTTGTATCTGTGAGGTATTTGCTGCACTTGGGTGTGGACAATGCTTCCAAGGACTTAAATTCCTGTATGGAATCCAGCTCCAGAGCACCCATATCCACCCACTGGTCAAAGGCAGAGCCGGACTTGCGGTTCAGAACCGTTTCCCGAATGAGGTATGTTCCGTTCTTTACATCACTTAGACGCAGATGAACATCCAGATTCTGTACCGGATCAAAAGGCGTATACCGGTCTGTGAATGTCATATCGAAGCGCTCGCCAAGCGCGTAGAGATGGGAGAAGTGGCGGTAATTATACATCATGATGATGTACCGGTTTCCTTGTTTGGTTGCAAACCAACCGTCGCCGCTGCCAACGTAGGTGCTCCCCAACTGACGAAGAAGCCACAGAGCATAGAAGCTGGCTTTGGGAATGCCTCCCACCGTAAACAGGCCCAAGCCACCGAAAAACAGCTCTTTTGGCAAGGGAGCTTCGCCCATCCAGTCGGTTAAGGACCAGTAGCCGAAGCTGTCCAGCCGGTCGTAGTTCTCCAGTATGTTTTTCACGATATAGCAGGATTTGAAACAGGTATCATTCAGAAGATCCTCCTGACTGGGGGTGTTGTTCCACTCTGTCAGGAAAATGGGAGTCTTCTTCAACCCGAGCTGTTCCCGTTCGGAACGCACTTGATTTACAAAATCACGGAATCCGTCAGGCTTATCCCGCAGTGTCATGGAATAAACAAAACCGAAAATGGAATCTTTGCCATTTTCCTCATCAGCCAGTGCAGTATCGTAGTAATAGAAATTCAGGAAGTCTGGCATACAGCCGTTCTTCTCGCACCATGCGAGGAACGGGATGTACCAGTTGGTGTAATTGTCCTTAACAATGTAATAGGTTGGAGGCGCGCCGAAGGAGAGTGCGTGATCGCATTCCTTCACAGCCCGATAGGTGCTTTGGTAGAATTCGTAAAAAGATTCTTTGTCGGCAAAACCGTAAAGATCGGTGGGGGTGTCCGGCTGGGTCCATACGCAGAAATGCCAGCGGTGAACGTCATCGCCATACCGCTGCAGCAGATGACTTACCACGGCTTTTACGAGTTTGCTCCACGCAGTCAGACTCGTCGGTTCGCTGACAAGGTAATTAAACAGTCTGCGCTGGGGATCTTTGGCCAAAAGGGCAGGCATAAAGGATAATTGAATAATCGGTTTCAGTCCGACGGAAACCAGAAAATCAAAAACTTTGTCGATATATGCGAAGTTGTAGACGGGCTTGCCATCGGGACTCAGATTATAGACGTGGAGCTCGTCGGATAGAATCCCGTTGAACTTGATATACTCAAAACCGATCTCTTTCTGCATTCTCGTTACCATGCGCTGGATATCTGCCGTCAGAAGATCAGAAGCGCTGCCGACGGTCATCACATTCCGCCATGTATGCTTGAGAGTACGCATATCTGCGTTTGCGTTCAGCTGGATGCTGCAGCTGATGGAGTTGGCAGGAGCGGGTGCGGAAGTCGGGGTTGGCTCCAGGTACTTTTTCAGACCTGCCATATAATCGTGCTGCTCAACGCTGGGCAGCAGCTTCTTTTCCGGTTTCTTTTCTCGGTTCTGGCGGCGGTACACGCTGGGGAGGACTCCAAACTCTTTCTTAAAAGCCTGAACAAAGGCATGGGAGTTGGGGAAACCGCTGTCTGCGGATACGTCTTCGATGATCTTCTCTGTGTTCAGCAGCTCGTCAACGGCATGATTCAGCCGAATTTGTGTTAAATAGTTCAGGAAGGTCATTCCGAACTGCTGGTCAAAGAATTTGGAGAGGTAAGGAGCAGAGAGATGAACCATGTCCGCCAGTCTGGACAAGGAGAGATTTTCGGTATGATGCTCCCGGACAAGTCTTGCGATCTGGGTGACGCGGGCTGCATGGCGGTGGCTCTGGACATCCTGCGCATGGGTGCGGCTTAAGCGGAAATTATTGTACATCACATCCATCAGTTCGTAGATGTAGGCCCAGTTACGAAGCTCGTATCCGGTCTGTTGGTCTGCATTGTTTTTGATGATCCGGGCAACGAGGGTCCGCAGGGCAGCAAAGGCTGCGTTATCGCCCTGAACAGCGCTGTTGCAGAAGAATTGCGGATGCTGAGGGTCAGGGAGCGTCTGTTCAAAGATGGACTGCTCGAACTGGACACAAACAAGTGTGCAGTCTGTGCTGCGCAGTTCATGAGGCATATGGCCGTCGATGGTGATGATATCTTCGTGGCCGAGGGTGTAGGAGTGTCCGTCGATGACTACGGTGCACCGTCCGCTCAAAATCAGATCGACTTCGAAATAATCGTGCATATGGTTTTGCACGAAACCAATCTGCTGCATGGTGCAGCGAAGGGGCATGTGCGTATCGAAATTAGCGATTTCGTAATTTTTTCGCATGGATGTATCATCTCCTTATGGTGCAATTATAATTCGCCGAGGTTAAAAAATCAATGTTTTAAGGAATTATAGAAACGTTAAAACAGTAAAATATTAATGCATAATAGCAAAAATGACGGATGAGTTGTCTTTTTAATATACTTTTTGAAAGCACATGAAGATAAGATTTGGCGGGAGTTTTCCTTTTGGGAGAGCTCCCGCCTGTTTATTTTGCACAGTTGGAATCGTTGCCATTTTTGTACTTTCTCTAAAAACCAAGGATTTTTACTCTCGAATTTCCAGAAACTCCGTTTTTGTTGGTTTGTGCAGTTTTTTATAAAGAAAAAACGCAAAATCATAAGCAAAACCCCTCGAAAACCAAAGAGCGCCATAAAAGGAAAAACGATACAATAAAATTGCGAGGTGAGAATATGAAAGCACCCTTATTGGAAATGAAGCATATTCGCAAGTGTTTTTCCAGCACAGTTGCGCTGAACACAGTGGATATGAATGTTTATCCCGGTGAGATTCGTGGCCTGATCGGTGAAAACGGTTCCGGCAAGTCTACCATCTCCACCATTGCGGCCGGTATGCAAAAAGCAGACTCCGGAGAGATGGTTTTTGAGGGAGAGAAGTGGGCACCCCATTCCATGATCGATGCACTGCAGCATGGCATAGGCATCATTGTTCAGGAAAGCGGCACCATCCCCGGAATCACGGTAGCAGAAAACATCTTCTTGGCTGAGGTTGATCAGTTCCGGATGTGGGGCGGTAGAGGGCCCATTGACAGGAAGGCTATGAACAAGGCTGCAGATGCGGTCATGGATAACATTGGTGTGTCGAGTGTTCGTGGAGCCATGATGATGGGCGCGCTGGATTTCCAGACCCGGAAGTTGGTGGAGATCGCCAAGGTGGTCATGAAGCAGCCGAAGATTCTGATCGTGGATGAAACCACCACAGCCCTTTCGCAGAATGGCCGTGAAGCCCTGTATCAGATCATGCGCAATTACCGTGACGAAGGCCGGGCTGTGGTTTTCATTTCTCACGACCTGGATGAGATTATGGAGGTCTGCGATACCCTGACTGTTTTGCGGGACGGCCATCTGATCCGCACGTTCCGGAAAGAAGAATTTGATGCAGACCTGATTCGCACCAGCATGATCGGAAGGCGTATGCAGGGTGATTACTATCGCAGCGATTTTACTCCTTCTCACATGGATGAAGTGACCCTGATCGCTGATCATATTACGGTTCCCGGTGTTCTGGAGGATGTGAGCCTGCAACTGCGCAAGGGGGAGATCGTGGGTATCGGCGGCTTGTCCCATTGCGGCATGCACAATCTGGGCAAGATCCTCTTTGGTGCGGAGGCTGCGGGATCCGGCAAGGTTACCACAGGAGACGGTACTGTGATTGAAGTCGGATCG
>JAZURG010000263.1:0-2871 GCA_045606145.1 Faecousia sp. | reverse complement strand
CGTGCCGGAGAACTTGCATTCGATGATGAAGATGTAAATGCAGATGATGCATCCTTCCGGGACGATGAAACCACCCGTCGCTATATTGATACTGCAATCTGCAAGAACATTCAGCACTCGTTGGATTGCTGCAAGGATGGGCGGTATTATAGACACCTGCAATCGCTTTACGATGCAGGCGAGCTTACGAATGCCATTAATCGAATCATTGAGGATATGTCCCATCGGTTTGTATTGCGCACATTGATGAAGAAGTTTGAATCCCGCGACTTGGGATCTGCAGCCCAGCTCATGCGAAAGGAGACGAATCCGGAGAGGAAATCCGATGTTCTGGATAGAATCGATAAAGACGCTGTAACAAAAAGGCTGATGGAGATCTTGGATATCCGTGACCAAGAAAATCGTGAAATTGGCATTACCCCAACACATATCCGGGAAATCAAAGAATATTTGCGTGCTCTGGACTTGATTGTGGATAGTCCCATCGAAACAGCTGATAAGGACGCAGAGCCATTGGAAGGTGTTCTGTTTGCACAGCCAGGAATGCGCTACTGTCAGGCGCAAGCCTTGGTGTATTCACTGCGGAAGGATCCTGTATTTGCTGACCTGAGCTTAGCTGAAAAGAACATGGTATGTGAACGCATACTGGAAGATGTTCGCGGCCGAATGATGGAAGAGATTGTTCTGCTGGAAACAACGAAAGCATATGGCAGAAAGAAGAGCATTTTCAGAATGCAGTTTGCACGAGCTGAGTTTGACATGGTTGTCTTTGATAACGAGACCAATAATTGCGAGTGCTATGAAATCAAACACAGTGATCAGATTGTTGATCGGCAAATGCAATACCTGATTGATCCGGAATATCTTCGTGAAACTGAGCGAAAATTCGGTCCGATTACCAAGCGGTGTGTCATTTATCGCGGTTCCAGTGTAGAGCTGGACAATGGTGTTGCATATGTAAATGTTGAAGATTATCTAAAGGCACTGTAAATGCAAAATGAGAATTCGCCAGATCTGAACACATCAGGTCTGGCGTCTTTTTTACATTTATCCACCTATGCGCTATGCTAAATTGTTTTACAGTAAATTCATAAAGATATGCTATCATATTACTATCTTCAGCAGAAAGAGGCTTTGACAATGATAGAGACAACACCGATCATCCCATTCCCCGCTTCGGATCTTAAGGAGTCCATCCGTACCTTCACTATGCGCTACAAGGAACTAATGGCCTATTATCGCTGTGCGATGATGGAAGTCGAGACCAAATTCCGTGTTCTCAGTGAGAATTTTTCTCTGGAAGATGATCGCAACCCTATCGAAGCAATCAAAACACGCATGAAGTCTCCGGAGAGTATTCGCAACAAGCTCGAAAGTAGAGAACAGCCACTGACGATTGAAAGCATTGAAGAGAATCTGAATGATGTTGCCGGAGTTCGGGTGATCTGCGGATTCCCCGGAGACATTTACCGCCTGGCAGAGGCATTCCTCAGCCAGGACGATGTAGAACTCATCGAAAGAAAAGACTACATCGAGAATCCCAAGCGGAATGGCTACCGGAGTCTGCACCTAATTGTCACTGTCCCCATCTATTTACACGATGAAAAGAGGCGTATGCGTGTGGAAGTGCAATTCCGTACCATCGCCATGGATTGGTGGGCAAGCCTGGAGCATCAGATTCGGTATAAGAAAGAGGTTACTATAACCAAAGATGAGGCAAAGGAGCTCCGAGACTGCGCAGAGCAGGCTGCTCTATTGGATTACCGTATGGAGCAACTTTATCAATCCATTCAGGGATCAGATGCATAACTATTTGGAAGCAGTGATAATGAACCATTGTGTACATATTTTGCTTGAGCGCTTCTGCAATTTACAGTATACTGTAAATATAACAGAACGCCCTTTTTGTGCGCATCACAGAAAGGCAAGACCCTACATGGACACTTTAATTGAACTTTATGACGAACGAGCCATAGAAAATATTTTGGCCGCTGATATGTTTCGACCTCAGCGAATTGTCTATCTATGTCCAACAGAGGTAGCGCAAAGCCGGGAGCATCAGGAACGGATCGCTGACTTTTTCCGTCACCGTGGCTGGAACCCCGAATTGATTTTTCTGGAAGCCAGCTTGTATAAAGTCGACCGCATTTTACGGCAGCTTCTGGCCATCAGTGAGAAGTATCCTGACTGTGCGATGGATGTAACGGGCGGCAGTGACGCGGAGCTTTTTGCCGCAGGTCTGTTTGCCGCGAAGGCAAATGTGCGTGTTTTCACCTACTCCCGGAAAAAGAACCGATTCTACAACATCTCCGGAGCAGAGTTCGCGGAAAACCTGCCCTGTAATATTTCCTATTCCGTAAAAGAATTCTTCTTGATGGCAGGCGGTACCCTGCTCCCGGGCCGAATGGATAACGGTGTTTTGAAGGAATACCTGGATGATATTGATCCGTTTTTCAACTGCTTCCTGCAGTATCGCCGTGATTGGAATAACATCATTACTTATATGCAGAGAGTTTCCCAGTCTGAGTATGGGCAGGTTCCTTCCATGCAAGTTCAGGGAAACTATACCGTTAAGGGTGAACGGGGCGGTAGGATCAGCGCAAAACAAGAAGTGTTGCAGGCCTTTCAGAGCATCGGCTTCCTTCGTGATCTCGACATTATGCCCGGTGAGAAAGTCTCTTTCCGATTCCGGGATGAAAATACCCGGGCCTGGCTGCGGGATGTTGGCAGCGTTTTGGAGCTTTATGTATATAAAGCCTGCCTGGATGCGGGTATTTTCAACGATATCACCAGCAGTGCTGTCGTTCGCTGGAATGAAGTTCTTGGACACGCCAGTGTGATCAATGAAATCGATGTCATGGCATCCAGGGG
>JAZURG010000262.1:0-10494 GCA_045606145.1 Faecousia sp. | reverse complement strand
TGCCCGAAGGGCAGACGGATGAGGGGAATGACAGGTTTTTGACCCCTCATCAGTCAAAAATCATAGATTTTTGACAGCTTCCCCCCAAGGGGAAGCCTTTTGGGTGCGGTGGTAGTTTGTGAGATAAACGATCATTTATCTATCCTCCCAGCGGTGTTTGACAGTTTCCAGTGCGGCGATGCCGCTGACGGAAAGGTCTTCTGTGACGACGGGACTGGTCAAAAGACCTTTTTCAAAACACTGCGCAATGTGTCTGACCTCATACACCAGCTCATGTTCACAGGGGAAATCCAGCACTTCCGGTTCCCGGCCGGGGAAATGGAAGATAACCTTTCTGGCTTTCCAGTATTCGGGAATCTCCACCCAGCCCTTTGTGCCATAGAAACGGGCGGTGTTATCCAGCATGGAAAGGGTGCTGTTCTTGATGGAGAACAGGGTGCCGTTTTCCAGATGACCACTGAGAATATACTGCCGCTCCACCCCGTCATCGCCCGCGGTGCGGACACCCCGGATCTCCGCAATGGGGGACAAAAGCCAAGTCAGCAAATGCACCGCATAGATGCCGCTGGACAGCAGCGGGCCGCCGCCGGCGGCAGAATCGAACATCCAGCCGTTGTAGGTGGCGGCAAAGCTGTGTGCCAGCTCTGCCATATGGATGATTCCCAGTTCACCGGCAGCAATGCGCCGCTGTACCTCCAAAATCGCCGGCAGGAACAGCATCTTTTCCGCTTCCATCAGAAACAGACCCTTTTCCCTTGCTAAGGCGAAGAGCGACCGGGTCTGCTCTGCCGTGGTGGTGCAGGGCTTTTCACAGATCACATGCTTGCCATGCTCCAGCGCGGCCTTGGCCCAGGGATAGTGCTGTGCATTGACAGTGGAGATATAGACGATATTGATGCTGTTGTCTTCCAGCAATTCCTGATGGCTGCCGTAGGCCGTGGGGATTTCCCACTGGGCGGCCTTTTCCTTTGCTTTTTCCAGAGTGCGGGAGGACAGGGCAAGAATCTGCCCCACACCTGCTTCCCGCAGGGCGGCGATGAACCGGGGCGCAATGGAAGAGGTGCTTAAAATACCAAAATTCAGTTCTTTCATAGTTACCTCCGAAAAAAGGGTGTGCTTTTGCACACCCTTTTCCTTTTTACAGAATTATGCCGGCGAAGGCCTGGAATGCCAGATACAGGCCCAATGCACTGAGGATGGGTGCTGCTTTGGCAACGGGACCGGAGGAGAGCCGGTCCTGAATGGTGCTGTAAAGCAATGTGACCAGTGTGAAGACTGCCGCACCGGCCAGCGCCAGCTTCAGTGCCTTCCAAATGCCAACAAAGCAGGCGGCAAAGGGCAGCAGACCAAAGGTGATGGCAGCGAACACGGGAATGCAGATGTAGCACCGCTTGGCACCGGGAGCCATGTAGTGATCCAGCACCAGCGCGACCAGAGAAATCAGCACCATGTTGGGGATATCCAACTGGGGCAGGATCACCCGGGGAGCCAGGGTGCGAATCAAAATGCAAACCAATAAAGCGACACTCAAAACGGCAGCCAGTAGGGCGTTAAGGGTATATGTCTTATTCTTCATCACTTAACCTCCCCAACTGGTGGCACCGGAGCTGGTATCCGCACCGGTCACGTAGGCAACTGCGGAATTGACGCAGCGGACAATGGCCTTGGAAGTAACGGTAGCGCCGGTAATGGCATCCACATCAACGGTATCACCGGAAGCCTCCGCTTCACCGGTAGCGCCGCTGAAAGCGTCCGCACCGCTGGTTGCTACAGCAAAAGTGCCTGCGCTGTTCAAAAACTGAGAAAGAAATACATGGTCGGTCAGTGCCAGATTGCCCAGACCGAAGGTCTCATGAGCATCATAGACCACCAAACCGGTGACTTTGCCGTCATGATTAACACCGATGAACATGGTGATATCATCGGCATAACCACGGGTGACGGTTTCGATGACAAAGCCGTTTTCTGCCTTGTGGACGGAGCGGATGTTGGCATCTTCACCGTCATAGACTTCTTTGGTAAATTCCTTGCTGTCGGGAAGCAGCGTCTGCATCAGCCACAGATGCTCCGCCTGTGCCTTCTTTGCCGCAGCGCCCTGCAAAGCAAAGGAAGTACCGAACAGAACCAGAGCGGCGACCAGAATTAACAGGATCAGTTTTTTCATTTTGCCGCACCTCCCTTTTTGGTGCCGAAGCGGCGGATGGGGGTGTAGTAGTCAATGACCCAAACCAGAGCGTTCATCAGCAGAATCGCGTAGGTAACGCCCTCGGGGAACAGACCAAAGTAACGGAAGATCACGGTCAGCACACCGCAGCCGATGCCGTAAACGATCTGACCTACGGGGGTGGCGGGGGAAGTGGCATAGTCGGTAGCCATGAAGATAGCACCCAGCATCACACCGCCGCTGAGCAGGCTGTAGAGCATCCAGCTGATGGGAGAGCCGGTCTTGGCAAATACCAGAGTCAGCACCGCTACCGTGCCCAGATAGGCTGCGGGGATACGGACGGAGATGACCCTACGGTACACCAGATACGCGCCGCCCAGCAGCAGTGCCAGCGCGGAAATCTCACCGATGGAGCCGGGGCAGTTGCCCAGGAACATATCCAGCAGACTTTCCTCCGGCAGGGCGGGCATGACCATGTGGTGCAGGGGAGTGGCGGCGGTAACACCGTCCACACCGATGGCAAAATAACGGGTCAGACCCACAGGGTAGATCAGCATCATAAAGGCTCTGGCAGCCAAAGCGGGGTTGAAAATATTCTGACCCAGGCCACCGCAAAGAACCTTAACCACAATGATTGCGAACACACTGCCCACAGCAGCCAGCCAGAGAGGAACGGAAGCAGGCAGGGTCATAGCCAGCAGCAGGCCGGTGACCATGGCAGAACCGTCCACCACGGTCTGGCGGGTCTTGGTCAGCAGGCTGTAGAAATACTCGGAAGCGATGGCACCGCCGATGCACACCAGTGCCACCAGCAGGGAGCGGATGCCCAGCACACAGGTGCCGACGATCAGCGCGGGCAGCAGCGCCAGCACCACATCCAGCATAATTCGGTTGGTACGGAAATTACCCCGGATATGGGGAGAAGAAGCAACGGTTAATTTCATTTCGACTTCGCCTCCCTTAACATTTGTTTGCCCTTACGGAACCGCTCTACCAAGGGCAGCTTGCCGGGGCAGGTGAACGCGCAGCTTCCGCACTCCATGCAATCAAGCAGATGCAGCCGTTCCAATTCATCAGTACGGGCAGCGTTTACAAAGCGGTACATATAAAGCGGCTGCAGACGCATGGGACATACACTGACGCACTTGCCGCAGCGCAGACATACGGGGTTTTCGGCAGCGCCATTCCGGTCCTTCAGCAGGCACAAAATGGAGTTGGTGGCCTTGACCACAGGCACCTGCAGGTCGCTCTGGGCAAAACCCATCATGGGGCCGCCGCTGATGACACGCTCGGTCTTGTCATGCAGACCGCCGGCTACATCGATCAGATCCCAGAAGGGAGTGCCGATGCGCACCACAAAGTTTTGCGGCTCAGCAATGGCTTCGCCGGAAACGGTGACGATTCTCTGGGTCACCGGGAAGCCGTGACGGACAGCCCGGTAAATAGCCGCGTAAGTAGAAACATTGAACACAGCGCAGCCAACCGATACAGGCAGCTTGCCCGGCTCCACTTCCCGACCGGTCAGCGCCTGGATCAGCTGCTTTTCCGCGCCCTGGGGGTAGCGGGTGGGCAGAACAGCCAGACCGATGCCGGGATAATCCTTCAGCATGCCCCGGATCTTTTCAATGGCAGCGGCTTTGTTGTCCTCTACCGCCAGAACAGTGCGGCTGGGCTTCAGCACCTGCCGCAGGATCTCCATGCCTTCCAGCACCTGTTTGGGGGTGGTACGCAGCAGAGAATCGTCGGCGGTGATATAAGGCTCACACTCACAGGCATTGGCGATCAAAGTATCCACATTGCCCATGGCGGACAGGGCCTTAACATTGCCCGGAAAGGCAGCGCCGCCCATGCCCACGATACCGGCTTCCCGGATCTTGTGAAGCACCTCGTCAATGTCCAGCTGTTCCAGAGGCTGTGTAAGGCCGGAAACCTGCACAGGGGTGTCCTGATAATCGTTTTCGATGACTACTGCGGGGATCATGCGGCCGCTGGTGTGGGGCCGGGGCTCCACCGCGACCACAGTGCCGGATACGGATGCGTGTACGGGAACGCACAGACCCTCACCGTCACCGATCTTCTGACCACGCAGGACCCGGTCACCCACCTGCACCATGGGCGTACAGGGCGCGCCGATGTGCTGCAGCATGGGGATCACCACCTGCTTGGGGATGATCGTCAGCAGATGCTCATTTTTGATGGACATCTCCTTGTTGTATTTGGGGTGGATACCGCCAAAAAACAGATGTTTCATTGGTCTTTCACCTCATTTATGTTCGAATTAGGGATTTGAAGTTTTTGCTGTAATAGATATTGCCGTCGGCATCGACCCACATAGCCTCAGCACTGATGGAGCCTATCTTTTCCAGCAGCGCCTGTCCCTCTTCCAAAGGGAGCAAAAACAAAGCAGTGGAAAGGGCATCGGCCAGAGTGGAGTGGGGACAGACAATGGTTACCGACCGCCAGTAGGCGGAGGGAAACAGGGTCACAGGATCAATGATATGGTGGTAAACCTTGCCATCCACCGCGTAGGCCCGCTGATAGTCACCACTGGTGACCACGCTGCCGGTGCTGACATAGATGGTGTGCAGATATTCACCGCCATCGGGATTTTCAATACCGATGACCCAGGGGGTACCGGTTGCGTCCTTGGGGCCTGTGGCGCAGACGTTGCCGCCGACGCTGATCAAAAGACCTTCCGGTGCGGCTTCGGCTACTTCCTCCGCGGCCCAGCCTTTGGCAATGGCACCAACATCCAGCCGCATCAAAGGATCCGTCAGATAGACGGTGGATGCTGCTTCATCAATGATGATATTGTTGGGATCGGTATGCTTTGCGGCCTCTGCAAGGGCGGCTTCGTCCGGCAGACAGGCATTGGCGGGATCATTGATGCCGTCGTTGCGGGCCTCGTGCCATAGCTGCAGCACACTGCCCATAGCCACATTGACCTTCCCGCCGGTGAAGTCGTAGTAGCTTTTACAGCCTTTCAGCAGCGAAATGATTTTCTCATCTACCTTCACCGGAGCAATGCCTGCATTGTCGTTGACGGTCTTTAAATTGTTGATACCGTCATAGTCGTTATAGATATCGAAGAGCTGATGATATACAAGCAGCTCGTCGTGGATCTTTTGGGCCTGGGCAGAGAAGGCTTCTTCGCTTTCCGCAAACCCCACAACGGTGGTGACGGTATCAAAGAGGGTTAAATAAGTAGCATTGTATTTCTTCTGCTCCGGTTTTACGCTGCAGCCGGAAAACAGAAGGCAGACGGCAAGGAACAGACAAAGCAATCGCTTCATCACTGCATGGCCTTGGCGATCAGCGCCTGGAAGCCGCCGATGGCGATGGTGACAGAGGAAGCCAGATCCGCGCCGGAGGGCTTGCCTTCGGTGACGGCGATGCCGGAAACTTCAGCGGCGGTCTTGCCGGTGACATAAGCGGCAAAGGAAGCAGCCTGCTCGTTCCATTCATACTTAGCGCCGCCCCAGGCCTTCATGCCGTAGTTTTCGCCCAGTTCATTCTTGGTGGCCACGGCAGCGGTCAGATCGGTGGAGATGACGCCCTTGCTGTCAAAGCTGACCTTTGCCTGCACAGAGTCAATGCAGCAGCTGGTGATCTTGCCATCCTTCTGGGTCAAAGCAACTACATCGCAATCCAGCTGTGCGGTACCTGCCTTCTCAGCGGTGGCGGAAGCGCTGCTGCCAACACCGTTGATCACAGCCAACTTCAGCTCGTCGCCGGCCTGTGCGCCCAGGTGCTTTGCGTTTGCCACGGCCTTTTCAATGGCAGCTACATAGCCGCCCAGGTAAATGGTAGCGGTGGAAGCCAGATCCGCGTCCGCGGCCTTACCGGCTTCGTTGACAGCACCCTTCTTCAGCTCGGCAACGGTCTTGTCCTTGGCATAGTTTGCCAGCGCGGCTGCCTGCTCGTACCATTCGTACTTGGCACCGCCGTAGGCCTTCATGCCGTAGCTGTCGCCCAGCTCGTTCTTGGTCAGAATCTCGGCGGACAAATCGGAAGTGATAACACCCTTATCGTCAAATTCCACCTTGGCACCCACACTGTCAATGATGCAGTTCTGGATGACACCGTTATCGTCTACGGTCACAGCAACGATGGTCACATCGTAGTCGGCAACCTTGGCATTTTCACTCTTGCCAATGCCGGTAACGATAGCCAGACCGGTTTTGAGCGCACCTTCGGTGGGGGTGTACTCAGGTGTTGCGGTGTGCGCACCGGTGGGACAGGTGCAATCGCTGTAGTAGATCACGGGGGTGCCTGCGCAGCCTGCGAAAAGGCAGACAGCTAAGGCCAGAATCAAAAAGATTGAGATCGCTTTTTTCATGGTAGATACCTCCATGTATGTTTTATTTTTGTTCTCACAGTTTGGAATTATATCATATTTCACCCGTAATGGCAACAAAAACATTCTGTTTGCGGTTTGCAAAGAAATGCATCCGCATAAAGAATTCCGGGGATGGTTTTTCCATCCCCGGAATACGGACTAATTTAGTAATTCTGTAAATTGCTGCCGCAAGAATGCCAGATCCCCGGGTTCATAATAATAGTGGGTAGAATTCTCCAAACAGGTGACCTGCAGGGCGCTGTTAGCGCTCAGATAGGAAATGGAAGCGGTGCTGACCAGCTCATCTTTTTTGGATTGGTATGCAACTCCGGGCGCGGTCAAGCCGGGCAGGAGCCTTTGGGTTTTACGGATCTTTACCAGCAGCTCCCAGAACCGGGGGATCCAGCCTAAGTATAAAAGAAGATTTTTGCTCTGCTCCACACCGCAGCAGTTTTGGGCGGCGACGGTGTATACATCCGTTTCCCGGATGCGGCCCCGCCAGACCTTGAAGCAGGTGGCAAATACCCGCCCTTTCAGACCCAGCCGGATGGGAACAGCCAACAGAAACAAGCCGGAAACAGGCTTTTTGACCGCTGTCCCAATAGCAAGAAGTGTGCCTAAGGAGTGGGCGGCGATGTAGAGCCTTTTGTGGGTGGCCAGAAGAGAGTCCACGGTGGCTTCCACCTGCGCTTCCCAGGCTTTCATAGAGGTGCGGGAGAATTCACGCACACCGGCTCCATGGCCATCCAACAGCAGATTTACGATTGACATGCGTTCCGGCACCAGGGAAACAAAATCAGCAAAGTGATTGGGTGTTCCCAGGATACCATGGATAAACAGCACGGCGCTGTCAGCGCCCGGAATCAGCCGGGTATAGGTTTCGTGGGTCATAGGATTGCCCCCTTTTCCGGATTATTTGTTAAGTGCCTTGCGCAAAACCGGTACGATCAGCAGAGCGATACCGCCGCCGATCAGGGCGGTGAAAAGCTGGGGCCAGCTAAAGGTCACGGGCAGCGCTTTCAGCATGGGCTGCTTCATGACACCCGCGGCCAGCAGCTCGGATGCCAGAACACCGCAGACCACCTTGGTCACCAACAGGTACAAAAGGGCGAATTTGGCCGCGGCGGCAACCAGCCAGCCAACGAGCTGCTTCCAAAGCGGCGTGTCTGTCCGGCGGCACAGCAGCCACAATAGAATCACATACACGGCATTTCCTGCCATGATAACGGGAACAGTGACGATCACAGGGGCAATGCCCAGCAGGTAGGCCAGTACCGGTGACAGCAGTGCCACGGTGATACCGCAGCCAAGACCGCCAACCAAGGCCGATACAGCCAGCACCGCATTGACGCAGGAACCGGTGACTAACTGTCCAAAGCCTTTGGTCAGTGCCTGTAATGTAACCAACAGCGCCAGCATAATGGCGGTTTCCGTAATATAACGAAGCTTCTTATTCATGGGTTTCCTCACTTTATTTTGATACAGCCATTATACCACAAATGAGGTGCAGTTCATAGCTGCCAGGGACTTTTTATAGGTTGCTATCTTGCGCATATAAATATGCCTGCAGTATTTCTTCGACTTCTGCGGCATCCGGCTCAGTATCGTCTGTCAGAGTGTTTGTGAGCCAGGCAAAATATTGAGAAATGGCTTCAATAAAGGATTGCAGAAGCTCCTCGGTAGTCCAATGCTCAGTTCTGACGGGCAATTCGATAACGGGAATATCATCCGGGTTGTTAAACACAGGGTACGACGCAAAATCCACCCAGTAGAATCTGTATCCGACCCGTTTGCCTTTCCGGTCGATCAGATAATGGTTGTATTTAAAGTCCACCCACAAGGTTACGGGCATGTGAAAATGATCTTCGACCCAGTACACAAAATGCATCAGTATGTCTTTTGTTGCTTCCGGGATCTTGCTGTCGAAGCCAACATCAAAACCTCCGACAATATCCGCCGATGTCTGAATCCGGACTGCTTTGGCTTTGTTCCATAAATGATTATCTCGCATGGTATACACCTCGTTGATATTATAGCAAGAGAGAAAGTTTATCTTCGTAGGGGCGATTCATGAATCGCCCGCTTATTTTTGCTTGAAAGATGTGGGCTTACTGACAAGACCGATGATATAGTCCGCTGAAAGATCATAAAAGCGACACAGTGTTGCAAGATCTTCTATCTTAAGTTCGGCACGGCCTGTTTCGATGTGGTTATAGCCTTGCTGGCTTTTGTTCAACAGTTTTCCAATTTCAGCCTGTGATAAATCCCGATCTTCTCTGATATTACGAAGTCGTTCCCTGTAATCCATGATTGCCCCCCATTGTATATAATATTTAATTTTATCATACTCAGTATTTGAGTATTGACAAATACTCAAATACTGAGTAAAATGTAGATGGGGGGGTACTTTATGGACGAGAAACAATGCAAAGACTGCCAATATTACATACAGCATTATGCGCTGGATAGTAAGAAGATATTTCGTGTGCACTGTGGGCACTGCACCTATCCCCGGGTAAGACGAAAGCTGCCGGATGCAAAGGCTTGTGAAAGCTACATGGAAGGCATTCCAAGGGAAGATGCCTTCGCATCGAAGGAATATCTCAGCAAAGCATTATTGGAGTACATGACGAGTTTGGAGCTGCTGCCGGAGATCGGGGACAGAGGATGAGGGATTCGATTTGCATTTTCGCCCAGAAATGGGCGAAAATGCAAATCAAATCCCTCTCATCAATAAAATGGATCGTTGTTCACATCCGTACCGGATGCGCCCAGCGATCCATGGATTCTCCCACGGGCTAAAAACATGCTCTCCCCAGCATGTTTTTACACCAGTGCGCACTGGTGCCGCCCTTCCGAATCCATCCTCATCCTCTGCCAATAAAAAGGCCGACCACATTGTGGTCGGTCTTTTTATTGGCAATATTGAACTTAATCTATATTTTCAGATACGCAGAAAGCCAAAAAGCATTGAGCCGCAACGGTTTTTTCAGTTCTTACCGCTCAGCTTGCGTTTGAACTTAATGTATATTATCCAATCAAGTAATACCAGATACCTGTGCTTTTCATCCGCTCAGGAATATGCTCTACGCGATGGTCTTTTCCCAGAAATTCTGTTTCAAGATAATCCTCGAAATTCTCACCGTAAAAAATGGAATCCACCGGCTGCCAGAAGGATACAATAGGCATATTATCCATTCCGTCAAAGAAACAACGATGTGCGTAAAATGGGATCAATTTTGTGCTGCACCGCAGATAATCCAGCACTGCCGCCGTATATTGTTCTTGATCCTTGCTTTCAGAGAATCTGTCCCCCAGCATTACGCGTAAATCATCCCCGTTGTTTTCAATATCGAAAAGAAAGGCATCCTCTACAGATAGCCAGAAGTCGCGAAATCTCTGCACATTAGCAGCGGAAAGGTCTCTCCAGTTATAGAAATGGTTACCGACAGGTAGACCACAGGCAAGAAATGCTCTGATTTCAGAGGGGAAGCGGAAACCGAATGTAGATTCGATTCTGGTGAACTCCTCGTCACGCAAGCCCGCCTCAAAAAATATACCTGCTCTCTTTAGTTTTTCGATCATCACGAAATTATCCATTTTGCTGCACCTCCCCATTGTTAGTATTCTAACACAAAGCAAGACGCAAAACAAGATATGTTGGCAGAGGATGAGGGATTCGATTTGCATTTTCGCCCAGAAATGGGCGAAAATAATTGTAGCCTCCTGTTGCGGTGCCCAAAATTTCTAGTTCGCTGTTTGCTCACGAAATTTCGACCGCTGCCACTCGCTCAGCTCGCTTTATCTGCCACTGGCAGCGCTCGCATCGCTCCCCAGTGTTTGCACTGGTGGCAGCAACATGCCATCGGCATGTTGCATTGAAGATCGGTTCGAATCCCTCTCATCAATAAAATGGATCGTTGTTCACATCCGTACCGGATGCGCCCAGCGATCCATGGATTCTCCCACGGGCTAAAAACATGCTCTCCCC
>JAZURG010000261.1:0-4809 GCA_045606145.1 Faecousia sp. | reverse complement strand
AAAAATCCTATGGATAAGTTTACAATAAGCGAAATGCAAGAAATGCAGAAGGTGCTTCAAGAAAAATACAAGGATAAATGGGAGCCGATTTGTGCCGAAGTAGGGCAAAACAAACTCCTATGGATGATTGGTGAGATTGGCGAAGTTATTGATATCGTAAAGAAACACGGAGGTGAACAGGCCTCCTCCAATCCGAATCTTCGCACGGAGCTGATTGAAGAAATGGCAGATGTTCTGATGTACTTTAACGATGTGATGCTTTGTTATGGCATTACGGAAGAAGAACTAAAGGAAAGTTATATTGCGAAATTTAAGAGAAACATGGAACGATGGTAATGGGGATGAATTCTATGAACACAGAAATGATTACCGAGACAGAAACCTTTCTGAAGGATTCTTTCAGTGCCAGCACATACCTCCAGAATAATCCCACAGATCGTGATTATCGCTTGGAGCATTCTTATCGGGTGGCAAATATCGCAAAGGCTATTGCAGAAGCAGAGGGTTTTCATGTGACCTATGCTGTGATTGCCGGTCTGCTTCATGATATCGCCTACTGCGAGGAAATGGTGACCCGTGAGGATCGGATGAACCATGGACGCCGCAGCGCAGCCATCTCAAGGCCATTTTTGGTAGGTCTTGGGTTGCCTGCCGATGCGGTAGATGAGATTTGCTATGGTATTGCTATCCATGTGGACGATGAAGCTGACTTTGAGTGGGTGCGGGCGCCTTTCAGCGAAACCGTGGGTGATGCAGACAACATTGATAGGTTCGACGCCTACCGAATCTATGAAACCTTGGAATATCTCAAGTTCAGCGAAATGAGTCTAGCTGATAAGCGTGAAAAGGTGGCTTCCACTATTGAAAAGCTAACCCGGTTCAAAGAAATGAAGCTGGGTACTTCTACCGCAAAGAACCTTTGGCTCCAGCGGTTGGATTATTACATTGGCTTCTATGAGAAGTTGAAAGCACAGTTGGAGAACAGCACCACCATTAAGTGAGGTAAATCGCTATGTTTGATTGGCGAACAATCAGGAAAATTGATGCCCATATTCATATCCTCCCGGATGATGTTCACGAAGCAAATCCGGAGTCCGAGGATGCGTGGGTGCATGCTGCTGACCTGCATAAGTATTGCGGGATGATGGACAGATTGGGCATTGAAAAAGCTATCATTATGCCCTTTAATGATCCTTGGCTTATGTCTATGGAGTTCACCATCGACGCAGTTCATAAGAGTCTCTATGATATGAAGCAGCGCTATCCCGGCAAATTCTACGCCTTTGCTGACCTCGATACTCGAAATGCTCCGGCCGAATCTGTGGATGCTATCCGTAAGGCCATCGTAGAATTTGGACTTGACGGAATCAAGATTCATCCCAATAACACCGGAGTAGATCTGGACAGCGAATATAACCAGCCCATCTTTGCTTTTGCACAGGAACAGGGAATCCCCGTGGCAATCCATTTCTATCCGAATTCAGAGAATGATCGAAGTGCAGCCTATCGAATTATCAATGTGCTGAAGAAATACCCAGAGCTGACTGTAATAGTGTCCCACGTGAGCGCCTATCAGTGGGAGCAATTATTGCCCACCAGTGCTTATGTGGACATTTCCGCAATTCTACCAGATTATGTTCGCACCTACGGTATTGATAAAACAAACGAGATCCTGCGTATGTTTGGTGTGGAACGACTGATTTTCGCAACAGATTACCCAGATAATCGTTTCTTGGAGCCTGATGAAATCTATGGTTCGTATTTCGACATTTTGAACCAAATGAATTTCACCTCGGAGGAAGCCGAAATGATTTCATACGGAAACATCGGAAAAATTCTAAACAGAGGATAATGCAATGACTTTTATTGAAACCAACCGTCTGATCTTCCGCAATGTTGCAGCGAAGGATACAGACATTATGTACGACTATCGCAACAATGAGATCTGCTCTCGGTATCAGCGAGGCCAGACTAAGGACTATGATGGCATCGTTGCCTTGGTAGAGCGCCGAAAGAACGATGTGATGTCCGTGGATGCTCCCTTCATGGTGGCTGTTGCGCTGAAAGATACCGACGAGATGGTGGGCGAAATCGTAGTCATGCCCAAAGATGGAACGATCAGCCTGGGATACACCTTCTCATACAAGCATCACCGCAAAGGATATGCCTTTGAAGCACTGACTATCTTTATCAATATGCTCCATGAGCAATACCCGGAATGGGACTTCATCAGCTTCACCGAACCGGAGAACGAGCCGAGCATGGCCTTATTGAAGAAACTGGGATACAAGTACATGGGATATATCCCGTCTATGGAATCCAGAGCGTTCGGCAAATGGACAACCCCGGCAACGGAAGAAGAAATTGCACAGGCTGCTCTGTAATGAGCATTCAGGAGTAAAATATGGAAAAACTTGAATTGTATATCCCTAGGCTCGAAGATCTGTGGTTCTATCAGAAGATGATGTCTGATCCGGAAACCATGTCCTACAATGATCCCTGGGGTGGCTGTATCGACTACCCAGACGAGGTTTTGCCCGGCTGGTATGCAAAATGGGTAGGGAAGGAGCCAGAGCGATTCTATGCATACATCAAACGCACCTCCGACGGAGCGTGGATCGGGGATGTGAACTTCCACTATACCCGCGAAAAGGACTGGTGGGATATGGGTATCGTGATATATGCACCCTACCGTGGAAAGGGCTATGCTGTTCCTGCGCTGAAGCTGCTGCTAGACCATGCATTCCGTGACTGCGGTATTTCCAGGCTGCATAACGATTTTGAAACCACCAGGGATGCGGCATGGTCTATTCACCGCAAGGTAGGATTTAAGGAAATGGGTGTGGAGGATGGCATCCTTCAGCTCATGCTTACGAAAGAGGATTATCTTAACAACAATCCTTGATTCAGAAAGGACTTTTTATGGTTATCGGAATTTTTGGTGAAAGCTGCACCGGCAAGTCTACTCTTGCTGAGAAGATCGCCACTGGCTTTCCTTGCGAAGTATTTACCGGCAAGGACTATCTACGCCTTGCCAAGAATGAGAACATCGCTAAGGTGATGTTCCAGAAGAAATTAACTGCCGCTGTATCTGGCGAGAACATCATTTATGTAATCTCTGAGAAGGAACATCTTTCTCTTCTGCCAGAAGGAGCGCTGCGTATCCTTGTGACGGCAGATCTGGAACTGATTAAATCCCGGTTTGCCAAGAGAATGCGCGGCAATCTGCCTGCGCCTGTGGCTGCCATGCTGGAAAAGAAGCACGGCTGCTTCGATGCGGAACCGCATGATATCCATGTGGTTTCCGGGGAAACAGATTTGGATGCCGTTGTTGCGCAGACAAATGTGGGGCGATAAGAGATGCTGGAATTGATCACAATTACGGAAGTTAATGACGCATTGGCAGAGATGGTTGCTTTATTTCGTGTAGAGCTGCGATCCTACAAAGGCATCGTATCGAAGCCCAATATTGATGCAGGCCGGGAAGAGATGGAAGAATATCTTGCCGCCGGGTTCCCGGTATTTGCTGCTTTGGTAGATGATCAGTATGCCGGTTATGTGGTGTGTCGTGTAGATAGCGAAGTAGTGTGGGTGGAATCCATCTTTGTCAAAGAGGAATTCCGCCGTCACGGTGTTGCTTCCGCCTTGCACAGAAAAGCGGAGGAAATTGCCGCTTCTTATGGGGATGATACCGTTTACAACTATGTTCACCCCAACAATCATCGAATGATTGAATTTCTGCGAAAGCGTGGCTATACGGTTTTGAATCTGATTGAGATCCGCAAGCCATATAAAGATGAAAAGCTGACGCAGACCATCGCTGTAGGCGAGCATGATTTTGACTACTAAGAGGGATCAAGATGTACATAGAAACCCCACGGATGATCATCCGTGACTTTGTACCGAAGGATGCCGCCGATCTGCACGACATTTTCGGTGATGATGAAACCATGGAGAACTGCGAACCGGCATACGACTTTGAGAAAACAAAGGATTTTCTGAGTTCTTTTTGTATAGGTCGGAAAGGTGCAGTTGCCGCAGTTCATAAGGAAAGTGGTAAAATGATGGGGTACATCCTGTTCAAGAGGCAAGACGAGGGTGTATATGAAATGGGCTGGATCTACAACCGCAACTTCTGGCGGCAGGGCTATGCCTATGAGTCCTGCAAGGCTGTGATCGACTATGCCTTTACGGAACTGAAAGCCCACAAGATATTTGCCGAAACAATCGATGCTGTGAAGTCCGTCGGTCTGATGCAGAAGCTGGGAATGCAGCTTGAGGGCATCCAGCGAAGCCAGACCAAGGATCTCCACGGCAACTGGGCAGACCTGTACTTCTACGGTTTGCTGGAAGATGATTGGAGGAAGCATGGAAATCAAGTTTAAGAATATTATCCTGCGGGATATGATTGAGTCCGACATTGAGGATTATGTTCGTTGGTTTACCACCGAAACCGAATGGTCAAAGACCGATGCTCCGTGGGAGCCTATCGAATCGGACGCGGAAACAGAGCGTGTATCCTGGCAAGAATACTATGAGTCCGTGAAGGATCTTCCCGATGATGTTCGCCGCTGGAAGTTTGAAATTGAATGGAATGGCAGACACATTGGCTGGATTAGCTCCTATCCCGTTGATGAGCATTACGAATGGATTGGAGAAATCCAGGACGGACAGACCGTCTATCGTGCCATCGGCATCGATATCTGCGAACCCGATGTGTGGGGTCACGGCATAGGCACAAGTGCGCTCCAGGCCTTTATCAACTACTATTTTGACAGTGGTATAACCGAACTGTACACACAGACTTGG
>JAZURG010000260.1:0-5043 GCA_045606145.1 Faecousia sp. | reverse complement strand
CACAGAACGACATGGCTACGATCCGACTTATATTTTTGACAGCTGTGGAAAACTCCTGTTCTGTCATCATGTATCATCACTCCTTCACAGGTATTTTTTACTGTGATGTTACATGATTTGAAATCAAAAAATGATTCACGGAAGCCACTAATAAAAAGCCACAAGGAGCGTGTCAAAAGACACGCTCCTCTTAAACATTTTTCGTCTCATTCTCTTGTCACTCTACAGGGAATAAGGTAAATGGGATTTCAATACCGTAATAACCCTGAATTATCCCTCTCGCTCATGCTGACCTGCTCTCCGTCGACATAGATTTTCTGCTATGTCGGGTCTGCGATGACTCCCGCCGCTGCGGCTCCGCCGACCAGCGATGCACCGAGGACTGCTCCGGTCAGCATCAGTGCCACATCTTTTCTTCTGCTCATCATTCGTTCCTCCGTTTCAGTAAATTTGGCTCTTTGGTAAGCCAACACAATACCGAACCCATCGCCAGAAAGCGAGATGCAAAGACAACGAAAATTCAGAGGGAAGATTCGGCAGAATGGACAGTCAAAAAAATTTTGCTTATTCATTGTTTTGCGGCGCAAGTTTTGAGCAGATAAATTTCAAAAAATATTATGTTGTTCCGACGTTATTGCATGCTGGTGGGAAATCATTTAGACTAAAATTATGATAATGAGAAGGATTGATTCTTGCGTTGACTGGGCTCGTAGCCCAGTACAAGCCTTGTTGGTTATGTTATGATATTAAAAAGACTGGCAGAGGAGGAACGACATGGAACAGCACAACGATGAAAAAAGAATCCATACCTCGCAGCTTCTCAAGGAACTATTCAAAGCAGACAGTTTGAGCCAGTATCTACAAAAGCATAAAGACGATAAAGATCCTGTCCCCTTACATATTTATCTGCAAGAACTCTGTCGAGCGCAGGGGAAACTGCCGGCAGATATTATTAAGAAGGCAGATCTGGAGACCTCCTATGGCTATCAGATATTCAAGGGAACACGAAATCCCTCAAGAGATACGGTGCTACAACTGGCCTTCGGTTTTCAAGCTACACTGAATCAGGCCCAGAGTCTTCTGCGTTATGCAAATATGAGTACCTTGTATCCGAGAATAAAAAGAGATGCCGTAGTTATTTATTGCCTTCAACACAAATTCGCACTGTGGGATACGCAAAGTATTTTGCAGGAACTTGACTTACCTATGATTGGAGAACGCAAAAATGGATGAGACGAAAGCTGCGGTACAAAAACTGCGAGAAGCCTTTTCTGAATTGAATTTTCCGAACGCTTTTATGGAAAACTACGACATGCTGGAATGCCTGTCAACAGATCGGGGCATGGAAACATTCCTTGTCCGCAAAAAAGACACCGGGGTTTTCTATGTTGCGCGATGCTATGACCGTTCAATCTATGATACCGTTATCGAAGCAGACATTCTAAAGGTTCTTCACCATCCGCAATTGCCTGTTTATGAGGGTGAGTTTCATAATGAAACCATGAGTTGCCACCTGCGTCAGTACATTGCAGGAATCTCTCTGGAGGCTTTCTTACAGGAAAATCAGCTGTCCAGAGAAGAAATCACAGCAATCAGTGTTTCGCTCTGCGACATCTTGAATTATCTGCATAAACAAACGCCGCCTGTGATTCACCGGGACATCAAACCTCGGAACATCATTATTCGTGAAGATGGCCTTCCGGTATTGATTGACTTTGATATTGCTCGTGTTTATAAAAACGACTCTGATTTAGACACCGTCTTTAAAGGAACTCAGGTTTACGCGCCGCCGGAGCAGTATGGTTTTTCTCAGACAGATGCTCGCTCTGACATCTACTCCTTTGGCATTACCTTGCGGTATATGCTGACCGGCAGCCCCAGAGAGAATCCGAATGTTCGCTTATACGCTCCGCTTGAGAAGATTATCCAGAAATGTACGGCTTTCTCACCAAAGAGCCGGTATCGGGACATCTGTGAGGTAAAGAAAGCACTGCTTAGAGCAAATCCGAAAAGCCGATTGATGCGTGGCATCCAAATTGGCCTTTGTATTGCGGTGGCCTGCGCAGTCCTATCCTTTGCGGGATGGAAAGTTTATGAGTATGTGACCTTTGATCCTTATGCGGACGGACACATCCCTTCTGTTTTGCAGGACGAGGAACGTATGCTGGATGCCTGCAGCTATCTGGAGGAAAAATACGGAACACACCTGTTTGACAATATCCATGACTACGCTACCATTGGTTTGATGAAAGAGGCTTTGGTGGAGATTTACGGAATGGATTACAATTACGCATGGATTGGCTATGCGGGGGAGCCGCCGGAGGAGAGTGAGGAACACTTTTTCCCTTGGCCGATCGGTAACGAACAGTATCCTGGGAAATTAGAAGTATGCTACTTTGTCACAAAGATATATTGGCCGGAGAAGGTAGCGGACTGGTCTTCCCTGCGGGATGACAACGGCATGTATCCCGGCAGCCGCGTCGCACAGGCCTGGTGCGAAAAGACTGGCATTACTATTGGCGTAAACCGACCGACAGGCAGCTCCGTTGGTGAGCTGGCAATTGCACTGGCAAATGCAGACAGAGTCTATACAGCATTAGCAGAAGCAGAATAACGAAGCGCTAAAGGCGGGCAGCATTGCCCGCCTTTTTGTTATGCGCTGAAACCGCGGAACACTTGCAAAAAAGCAGCAAGAAACCCGGAAAAGTGGGCTGCCTGCACACCATTTGGCGGTTTCTTTTTGCTATCATGCTTTTACGGAAAAAACCCGACCTGTTCCGAAAAAGAAAGGAAGGAAAGGACATGAAGAGAAAAATCCTCAGTATTTTGCTGTGCCTCAGCATGGCGCTCAGCCTATTGCCCGGCACAGCCTTGGCGGCAGAGACAGGCAGCTTTTCTGATATGCCCGAGGAGAGCTACTGGGCCTATGCAGCACTGAATGCCGCTGTAAAAAACGGCCTGCTGCAAGGCAACAACGGGAAACTGATGCCCAAGGGGAACCTGACTCGTGCGCAGATGGCAGCGATTTTGAACCGATCCTTTGGTGCACAGACAATGGCGGACATCAGCCGCTTTACAGATGTTCCGTCGACCGCATGGTATTATGCGGATATTGCCAAAGCGGTCCAGATGGGAACCTTCCAGGGTGGTCTCGACAATACCATGCGGCCCAACGATGCAATTTCCCGACAGGAGGCCTTTACGGTGCTGGCGCGGGCATTTAAGCTGACAGCCGACGACGCGTCCGCTCTGGATGCCTTTGCAGATGGAAATAGCGTGTCCGCTTATGCCAAGCTTCCTCTTGCTGCTATGGTACAGGCAGGATATGTGGGTGGAGCGGACGGCAAACTACTGCCGATGTCTCCCGTGACCCGCGAGCAGTTTGCCCAAGTGCTTTACCGCATGCTCTGCGCATATATCCGTGAAGCAGGAATCTACGCGGACGATATCAGCGGAAGCGTTATGGTTAATACGCCTGATGTCACACTGAAAAACATGACTATTTCCGGCGACCTTATTTTGGGGGAAGGTGTAGGCGACGGCGATGTGACGCTGAACAGTGTCACGGTCAAAGGGCGCTTGGTAGTTCGTGGCGGCGGTGAGAACTCTATTCACATTGTCAATCGCTCCTCCGTGGGTAGCGTCATCATTGGCAAGACCGGTGACGGCAGCGTGCGCCTGCGCACGGAAGATGGCTGCCGCGTGGATGTGGTCTATGTGGATGACAGCAAGGATAGTGTGATTCTTGAGGGCAACTACAATCAGGTGGCTGTCACCACAGACACGCCCCTGACGCTGAATAATGCTGCCGTTACCAGCCTGACAGTTACGGCGGAAAACGCCGAGGTCAAGGCACAGGGCACGACATCCGTCTCTGTGATGCAGATTACGGAAACTGCCGTGGGTGCTGAAATGACAGTGGATTCCGGCGCTAAGGTCACCAAAGTGGAGTCTGCCGCCGCCGATGTCATTATCGGGGGCGAGGGCACTGTCACGAAGGCAGAGATTAACGGCAGCAATACCGCTGTCAACACTTCCGGAACGACGGTAACTGCCGGTGAAGACGCCAGCGGTGTCACGCAGAACGGAACCGAAGTGAAACCCGGTGAGACGACAGCGCAGGAGCCCTCCGGAGGCAACTCCAGCAACAGCTCCGGTGGATCCGGCGGCTCCGGTGGCTCTGGTAGCTCCGACGATTCCACCGGTGATTCCGGCGGTTCCCGCAGTTCTGGCGACTCTGAAGGTGGCTCCGATGATTCCGGTGGCGATGAAAATCTGCCGGCCTCTGATAGTGCTGATGTCGCGACGGAAGAGGCATTCCGTGAGGCTCTGGCAAACGAAGAAGTCAAGAAGATCCGCATCACGGAGGACATCACCATTGCCGGACAAGCGGAGTCCACTGAGCTGTCTGTGACCAAGCCGGTGGTGGTGGCGGCAGGCAAGACACTGTACATGGCGGCCTATACCGGCAGTTCCAATATACCTGTGCTTTTCAACGGGCTTGCCCTGGACGTGGGCGGCAGTCTGACGCTGGAGAGCGGTGCGGCGCTGAAAACCGACAGCCGCGTGGGGTCGGAGGAAGCCTGGTACCTCTATCGTGGGCAGGTCAATCTGTACGGAGGCACGCTGGACGCTTCGCAGGGCAGTATTACCACGAGTGAAGGAAGCTGGGCGAATCTCTACTATGAGAGCGGTAATCTGATTCTTCCGGAAAACTTTCAGGGAGAAAGCACAGAGATCACCTATGGTGCGACGGATTTTGCAGGCGTAAACATGGCAAATGATGCGCCCCACTGTGACATGATCCTTTTGCGAAACACCGAGGAAACCACGCTGGACGAGGACATTACCCTCACAAAGTCGCTGGATATCATGGGGGAGAAGCCTCTGATCATTCCCACCGGAAAAACCATGACCGTGGCGGCGGGCACCACCGTGACGATCTATGCCGGACTCGCCCTTGAGGTTTCCGGAACATTGGTGGTCAACGGTACCGTCACGGTAAACGGAGACGAGAATCCGATTACGAGCCTGACCATCCAC
>JAZURG010000259.1:0-12013 GCA_045606145.1 Faecousia sp. | reverse complement strand
TGCCCGAAGGGCAGACGGATGAGGGGTGTGGCTGCTTTTCGACCCCTCATCAGTCAAAAATCAAAGATTTTTGACAGCTTCCCCCCAAGGGGAAGCCTTTTGGGTGCAGTGGTAGTTTGTGAGATAAACGATCATTTAGCGCATAATCAATTCGCCGTTTTGGACATCCACAGTAACGGTCTGACCGGGAAGAACTTCACCCGCCAACAGCTTTTTACTGAGCATCGTTTCCACCGTATGCTGCACATACCGACGCAAAGGCCGGGCACCGTACTGGGGATCGTAAGCCGCATCCACAATGGCTGTCTTTGCGCTATCTGTCAATTCACAGTGGATCTGCTGTGCTTCCAGACGGCTGTTCAACTTTGCGATCTGCAGGTCAATGATCTTGGCCACATTGTCCTTGGTCAAGGGCTTATAGAACACGATTTCATCCAGCCGGTTCAAAAATTCCGGACGGAAAGAGCGCCGCAGCAGCGCTTCCACCTGCGCCTTAGCATTTTCGTCAATGCTGCCATCGGCATTGATACCGGAAAGCAGATACTCGCTGCCCAGGTTAGAAGTCAGAATGAGAATGGTATTCTTGAAGTCCACGGTTCTACCCTGAGAATCGGTAATGCGTCCGTCATCCAGAACCTGCAGCAGCACATTAAACACGTCCGGGTGAGCCTTCTCCACCTCGTCAAAGAGCACCACGCTGTAAGGCTTCCGGCGCACCGCCTCCGTCAGCTGGCCGCCCTCTTCATAACCCACATAGCCGGGAGGGGCACCGATCAGCCGGGAAACAGAGAATTTCTCCATATACTCGGACATGTCGATACGCACCAGGTTGTTCTCATCGTCAAAAAGCGCCTGGGCCAGGGTCTTGGCCAGTTCTGTCTTGCCTACACCGGTGGGGCCTAGGAACAGGAACGAACCGATAGGCCGGTTGGGATCCTGAATGCCGGCGCGGCTGCGCTGGATTGCTTCGGTTACGGAACGTACCGCTTCATCCTGGCCTACCACCCGCTTGTGGAGAGTTTCATCCAGATGCAGCAGCTTTTCCCGTTCACCCTGGACCAGGCGGGACACGGGGATTCCTGTCCAGCGCTCCACGATCTTTGCGATTTCCTCGTCAGTGACCCGGTCCGCCAGAATGCTGTTTTCCCTGGCAGCAGCCGCTTTGGCTTCCTCTGCCTGGAGCTGCTTCTGCAATTGGGGAAGTCTGCCGTATTTCAGCTCCGCAGCCTTTTCCAAATCGTATCGCTGCTCAGCCGCTTCGATCTGCCGGTTCAGATCTTCCAACTGTTCTCTCAACTGCTGCACATACTCGATGGCATGCTTCTCGTTTTCCCACTGCGCCTTCATAGCATTGAAACGGTCCCGCTCCTCCGCCAGTTCCTTTTGCAGTTCGGAAAGGCGGCCCTTAGAAAGAGCATCCTCTTCCTTCTTCAATGCCGCTTCCTCAATCTCCATCTGGATGATCCGGCGGGAAACGGAATCCAACTCCGTGGGCATGGAATCCATTTCCGTACGGATCTGGGCGCAGGCCTCGTCGATCAGGTCGATGGCCTTATCCGGCAGGAAGCGGTCCGTGATATAGCGGTTGGACAGCGTCGCAGCAGCAATGATAGCCGGGTCGGCAATCTTCACACCGTGGAACACCTCGTAACGCTCTTTCAAGCCACGCAGAATAGCAATGGTATCCTCCACCGTCGGCTCATTGACCAGCACCGGCTGGATGCGCCGCTCCAAAGCCGCATCCTTTTCAATATACTGGCGGTATTCATCCAATGTGGTAGCACCGATACAGTGCAGCTCACCACGGGCCAGCATAGGCTTCAGCAAATTACCCGCATCCATGCTGCCTTCGGTCTTACCCGCGCCCACAATCGTATGCAGCTCATCGATAAATAGAATGATCTTGCCGTCGGATTCTTTCACCTCATTAAGAACTGCCTTCAGCCGCTCCTCAAATTCGCCCCGGTACTTGGCGCCAGCGATCAGCGCGCCCATATCCAAGGAGAAAATGGTTCTGTCCTGCAAGCTCTTGGGTACATCCTTCTTTACAATCCGCTGCGCCAGGCCTTCGGCAATGGCTGTCTTACCCACACCCGGTTCACCGATCAGCACCGGGTTATTCTTGGTTTTTCTGGACAAAATACGGATCACATTACGGATTTCCTCATCCCGGCCGATGACCGGGTCCTGCTTCTGCTCTCTGGCCCTCTTGACCAGATCCGTGCCGTACTTTTCCAACGCGTCATAGGTACCCTCCGGATTATCGGTTGTGACCCGCTGATTGCCACGAACGCTCTGCAGCGCTTGCAACGCCGTCTCTTTGGTAATGCGGTACATGTCAAACAGCCGCTTCACACCACCTTTGGCAGTGTCCAGCAGACCCAGAAACAGATGCTCCACAGAGATAAACTCATCATGCATGGTGCCTGCCTGTTGCTGCGCAGCGGTAAAGGCCGCATCGGTATCGGCGGTAATATAGAAGCGATCCGCTTCCCGGCTGCCGCTGACCCGGGGAAGCTTGTTCATTTCGGCAATGGCTGCCGCTTCTAAGCTTTCCAACGTCACTTCCATCTTCCGCAGAAGCTGAGGGATCAATCCACCCTCCTGCCGCAGCAGGGCCACAAGCAAATGGATCTGCTCCATCTGCTGATTTCCGTTCTGTACAGCCAACTGCTGTGCGCTCTGCACGGCCTCCAAAGACTTTTGGGTGTAGTTTCCAAAATTCATAAGAAACCCTCCTTTAATTTTAGCACTCTCTTGCTTAGAGTGCTAATTTTCTTGTCTTCATCATACTCTATTTTCCCAAAAAGTCAATAGGTTACCCTTAGGTGTTACAAAAAGTTCAAAATGTGCATAACTCCCTTGGTCAGATCGTTATTTTACACAAAAATTGTCTTTCATATTTTAATAGCTTCATACTTATTTAATATATTCCGTATATTTTCTTTAACACCGCATTGCTATAATAATTATGTAAAGGCGATCTTTTTCATTTTCTTACCTCTCTTTTTATAAAAGTGCCGGTACCGTCTGGTCAACGGTACCGGTACTTTTATGCACAAGCCGGGGATGTCTCAATTTGAGGCATCCCCGGCTTTATTCCCATTACTCCATATACTCCATGCCCAAAAGATCCCGCATATCATAGTAGTTCTTGGATTGCCGCCAGCCGCCTTCTGTTGGATGCAATCCGTGGGTATATACCTCAGTTTCCGATAGTGCTTCCTTCAATTTGGGATTCTCGCTATCCTGCAGACCGATCCGTGTGGCCCACAGCCGCTTGAGCCAGGTCATCTGCTTCAACAGATCCGGATTTTTCAACCGTGTCCAGGCTATATTCAGATCCTCCAGCTTTGTCAGATTCAGCAGCAGCTCCGTATCCCGGAAATCGCTGTTAAACAGCTCCAGAAAGATCAGTTCTTTTAGTCCTGCAATGGGAGAATAATCCGTTGCCTGGGTATCAGCCAAAATTAAATATTTCAAATTGGGCATGTATTCCAGAAAGGACAGATCCTTCATTCGCATATGGCCCAAATCCAAGCATACCATATCCACGCAATATTTCAGTTCCCGGGTCTGGGTGTCATTACAGGGATTACTAAAATCAAAGCCGTATGTATAGGGAATGAATGCAGTGGCATCTGTACGCAGATTTCCCTTGCCCATGGGTATGGACCATACAAAACGAGTCTGCGGGTGACGTTTCCATAGATCATCCATTTCCTCACTGGGGATGCCGCACTGGCACATTTCCACACGCTGCAGGTCATAGAAGTATTTCAGCGCATTTTCCACTTCCGCTACACTTTCCATTGGAACGTCCGACAAAATCAGTTCTGTTGCTGTACTGGAAGTTACCACACCGCAAACAGAAAAATCCCAATGGAAGGTCACGTCCGGATAGTCGCGCACCATTTGATACATTACATCGTTATTGGGTGCGGTGCCGGTCAATACAACGTCCGTCAGCGCAGAAAAATGGTGCAGCATCCGGGACAGTTCTGCCCCATCCGCATTCTGCAGTGTCAGTTGGGTCACATCACTGGGCCAGTTTTCGCTGCCAACAGGAATCGTGTACTGCAGTTCCAGTTCCGGATAGGCTGTTTTGATTTGATGCAGCGTGTCATAATCAGTGCAATCCAGCGCGTCCACCTTTTTCAGCTTCGGCAAATACGCCATTGCCCCCAGCAAATTAGACGCATCTTCACCGCTGATGGTCAGCTCAGCAGCATTTTCCCGCACTGCTTTGCCATTGACGGATACTGTGTAAATCACCTCCACTGCAGGATAGGCATCCTGCAAAGTCAGCAGCATGTCATAATCCGTACAGCCTGCAGCATCGACGGTTTTGAGTTCCTGAAAATACGCAATGTTTTCGATATCCTGCGCGGTCACTACAGTTGCGGACAATTCAGTTTCTGTATGATCAAACCGACCGCCAAATATCGGCACCTGCCACAGGATATCGCAGCCGTTCAATTCGGTGCGGAGCTTTTCATACTGCTCCGGCTGAATAGAAATATTCCGGATATCCAGCACTTCCAGATGCGGCATCTGTTTCAAAAATTCCGTGTCCGGCAGTTCCTCTCCGCTTAGCACCACTTCCACTGCGGAAAGTTTGTTGAATTTCCCATTGATGCGGACATGCGTATTGTCAAACCACACCCAAGCAGTTACCAGAACAGCCAGACAAAGTACCACAATCAAAAAAATCTTGCCATTCTTTTTCATAGACATTCCTCTTTCCAACATTTGCGATTATTATAGCATGTATTCTTCCCCATAGCTATACCCATTTCAGAGAAAATACGGGAGAGATCGCAGATGATCTCTCCCGTGAATCATATTCATTATGTTGTCTGCTCGCCGCAATGGACGAATCCGTGTGCGTCAGATCCGGGATTTGCGCTGTACCAAACTTCTCTTCCACAAAGCATGTTCCCTTAGTTGTCGGATGCTTCTGTGTTTTCCGCCTCCGTATTAAGATTAGGCTCTTCCGGCATGTACGGTTTAAAGATCTTACGCAGCATGATGCCTGTCAGTCCCGCATACAGACCGGGAATCAGAAATATCACCGGCCCCGCATAGAAAAAGGAAATGACAGCACCGATGACAGAGGCAATGCAAATCAGGATCATTACTACCAGCTTTGGAAAATTGACCAGTGCAAGCCGGAAAGTATTACTCAGTACCACCCAGACGGTATCCTCAAATCTGCTGAGGTATCCATACCAAAGCTGCATCCAACCGATACCAAACAAGGTCGCCGCGATGAGCAAAGCAAATACAACACCGGGTACTTCGCCTTTCCACAGCAGCAGACTGTTTACAGCCATAATTACAGTTACCACAAGGCCAAACAGCCATATACCTGTTGCCTGTTTAAATTCCTTCTTAAAACGGGACCAAAAGGTTACCCAAATCTTACCTGCATCCGTACGAACATTTTTTTCCGCAGTATAATACATGGCTGTTGTTGCGGCACCAAAAGTAAACATTGGGATAGATGCCAAAATCCACAGCAAACCCAGCATGACGAAATCCACCGCTTTGCGCAGTTCCGTCATAAAAGGACTGTCATATCTCAGAAAATCCATTCTATATACTCCTCTCAAATCCCATGGGGCCTTTCAACCGTTTTCCAACCACCCTTATTAAGCGCAAGTTCAAAGGCATCCAGTTTTTCCCTGTATGCCTGTTCTACATTCTTGCCCTGCAATAGATATAGAAGTTTATCCAGTATACCGGGTTGCAGCGGAATATAAAGCTGCAGATGCCCCACGCAGAAAAGCTCATAACACAGGTTGTTATCCTCCTTGTACCGCCAGCCCACAATCTGCAGGCCATCGCCGGTATCATAGGCATGATTCGTAGCCAGTTTAAAACTGTTGGCACAACCGGTAAGGCTCACTTGTTTTACAGCACCGGTTTCACTGACATATTGCAACCAATAGCGGTCCGGAAAATGCTTCTTGTCAAGCTTCACTTTCACCATGCTCAATTCTCCTTTTGACCCAAAACAAATTGCAAAAATGCCTGTGCGTTGGCCGCATTGTTGGAATTAGCCATCACAGCCACCGCGTCCTCGCCGCAGAAGAGGGGATAACAGGCCTTTGTAAATTCCCAATCCGGCTGGAGTATGATGGCCACAGGAATCGGCTGCTCCATTTCCTCCGGCTTACTGGGACTCGGGATCTGGCGCGGCTCATCGCTGAATGTGTTCATTTCCTCTACGCGGCTTCTGTCCATGTACAGCAGATAGGGCGCAAGGGTTTCCATCTGCTCCGGTGTCAGCAGCTCCCGCAGGTCAACAAACGCCTCCTGATAGGCATGGCTGATCAAGGTGGCATAATGGGCTGTCATGACATCCAAATCGCCCGCTATCATCTTGGCAGAGAAGATCTGCGCGCTCTGGTAATCCGCGTCTGTCCCCTGTCCAAGGTAGATCATATCTGCTAAAACATAGTTCTCTTCCGTATCGATCTCCTGTGCCTTGGCAAATTCCTGCAGGTAACCCTGCACGGTTTCCGGATCCGCATTGGAATTGATGCAGCAAAGGTTAAATACTGTAGGCCTTTGGTTCGCCCAGCCTACGATCATGGAGACCACAAATACAACGGCTCCAAGGACCGCTACGATGGGGATCCAGAAATTACTTAGGATGTAGGCGATCTTGTTCTTAAGGGGCTGGCCTTTCAGTTTCTTGAGATTATGGATTGTTGCTTCCCGGGATGTCATTACGCTGTTCCTTTCTGTTTGCTGGGGGGATAGAATGTTCCCTGCTGTGGATAGGTTTACTTCCAATAATTATACCTTAACCCATAGGGCAAATCAAGAACAATTCGTGAACTTTTGTCGAATGCAGGCATTTTTGGACTAAATTTCCAATTAAAAAACCGGGTCAAACCTTCTGGTTTGACCCGGTTTTTCAAGTTTTTTGTTATTAATTATTCGGCAAAGCCGCCGGTTTCGGCTGTCTTGCCCCAGCCGGTCAGTCAGGCCATCATGCTTTCAGCTCATCCAGCAGCACCTTGCTGCCGGCAACAATGATGTTATCCACACCCCGCTTATAGTAGGAAGACCGGGCCTCATAGCCGCCCTCATCGAAAGCGGATTCTGTAGGAAAGTAGCTGCAGTCGCTGCCGTTGACCAGACAGCAGGGCAGGATCGCGGACCAGCCATCCGTATCCTTGATGCGCACACCGATCTCTGTGAAGGGTTCGCCGGGGATGCCGATCAGCGCCACCGGACCGATCCGCAGACCTGTCAGATCCAGCCGGTAGCTGTCTGGACCGTTTTCAAGGGCGCACATGCGGCATGCCTCCGCCACCACGGTGGTAAGCTCCATAGCGGTAAAGGGGATCTCCGCATCCCGTCCTTCGTCGTGGAGCTGCTTGTAAAGCTTCGCCAGTGGCAATTCCTCGGCAGTGGGAACATTGGCAGGAACATCCACTGCCTTATGCAGGATCTGCAGCTTATCCACCGGTACATACTCTACCTTGTCGTAGACCTGCAGCACAGTGCCTGCCAGGGCCCGGCCTACAAAACGGGCCATGCCGGGACTCTTCATCTCATTGTCGAAGCTGATCTCTGTGTCGTTCATATCGCCGCCGCTGGGGAACACGTGGGTACTGCCTACATCGCCCTGGGCCCCGGGGAGGAACATGCACTTAACGCCGTCCAGCGCCTTATCCAGAGTCCGGCGCATCCAGCCGGGGAAATCGGAGCTGATCAGTTCGCCGTTGACCGTGTCGGTATGGATGCCGTAGTTGACCAGCACGATGCTCTCGCCCTGTTCCTGATCAAACCGCAGCACATGGACCCGCTGGTCCAGCTCACCGAGCGGATAGTCGATATTGGGGTCGCCTACAGGGGGACAGGTCATGGTGGAACCGTCCTTCATCTTATAGCGGCGGATATAGGCAATGCGCTCCGGCGCCCAGCCTTGAATGAAGCCCATTTTGGCAGGCTTTCTGTCCGCCAATGCAAGCTGCGCAAGATCCGCCAGCCGCTGACCCAGAAAATCGGCATAGACGCTGATCAGTGTTTCATCGGCTTCAAACATATCCGTAGGCTCCAGCAACGGGCCGGTATGGGTATGGCTGCAGGAGAGGAAAATGTTCTTGTGAGAAATACCTGTAGCTTCCTCAATTCTCATCAGATATTGGTCGCACATTTCCGTAAAGATCAGACAGGCATCCACGCTGACAAGCAGCACGGTCTCATCGCCCAGAGAAAGGGCCAACGCAGAGGCTTCCAGATCATCCAAAAAGCCTTTTGCGTAACGAGGAATATAATATCCCAGCATACCGATCCCCAGCATGGGGTTAATATTTACCATGGCATAGCCAACCTGAAATTCGCGCATTGTCTTTACCTCTTTCTTACAGGTTCCAACCACCGTAGGTGGTTTCCCACATATTCGCCACCTGCGCCTTGGTGGCCTGATTCAAGCCATAAGACAGGTGCTCCCCATCGGCAAGCTCCGTCAGCAGGGCGGCAGAGGCAGTTACCAGCTTTCCTGCCACATCCATGGAGACCATATCAATGGTGTTCAGGGACTGGTGGTGGTAGAACCGGCCGATGCTGCAGTTCTTACGCATATGGGTAATACCCGGCACACCTGCCGCTGTAAAGGCAAACAGGTCATTATATGGATCCGGCGCGGTGTCCGTCCGGAAATACACATCCAGATGATTGTACATCCGGGTCAGCCGGTCTGTCAGCGCCCCGTCGGCATTGAGGATGAAGTAGAACCAACCGGCAATGGAGCTACAGGAGTCAAAGTTGCACATAAAGCGCCCCTTCTGCTCTATCTCCTGCCTGTGAGTCCGGACGTAGGTGGCGCTACCGACAGACAGCTGTTCCTCTGTGCCGAAAGCAATGAGCCGGATAGTATGGCGGTGAGGCTTTTGCGCCAGAAGGCGAGCCAGCTCCAGCAAGATGGCGCAGCTGGTGGCATTGTCATCGGCGGCAGGACTGTCTGCCACGCCGTCCATATGAGCGCCGCAGTACAGGATATCCCCATTGGGGTCCGTGCCGGGCAGCTCCGCCACCACATTGCAGGACACACCGGGCTCCGCGCCCCCATCAGCCGTCAGTCTCGCCCGGGTACAGGTACGGGCGCAGATATTCCAGGCATCCGTGAAGGCAATACCGGTAATGGGAACCGCACCGTAAGCCTCCACATTAGCAGGCAGCAGGCCGTTACCGATGCAGACTTCGCTGGTATAGCGGGTATCCACCATGATCAGAAAGGCAGGCTTTGCCTCTATTAAACGGCGGTAGTGGTCATTGGAGGTGACGCTTCCGTAATGCAGTACCGCTTTCCCTTTTAAGTAGGACAGATCTTTGCGATTGATATCTGCCTCGGATTCAAAAACCACCAGCTCCGCTTCAATGGTCTTCCCATTCGTAGAAGGGGAAAGATTATACAGCAGGGATTTATACCGCTTCCACTGCCCGTCCACCAGAAGCTCCAGTTCCTCATGCCTTACCCGACGCTCCATCATGGGGAATTCTTCGAGCCAGCACTTGGGCACATACTCCAAAAACCGTTTTTGCAGATACTCCGCTGCCCGCCGCTCATTCTCAGAACCGGCAAGCCGCACACCGATGGTCTCAGTCAAATAAGCAACATCTTCATAAAGCTGTTTTGTTGAAACCATTATTTCTCCTCCTTATACTGCAATGACACCCAGTATTCTTATTTTTTATTATACCGCCCGCCGGACAATATAGCAAGGACTCCAAAATATACTATGCGGACATCTTTTTGCGGAACATGGGTGTACAGTATCATTTTTCTCGCATTGTTCCTCATAAGGTTCTGTTTTCGATTCCTTTCAGGAATCATTACCATGAACGTCACCCCGGTAGGCACCGGGGTGATACTTTCTTATTCTGCCAAGCCGATGCCGGTAAGATCCGCCATCACATTGTGCTTGTCCGCATCTACCATCTTCCAGATGGCATTCTGGACCTGCATAGCGTTGAAGCCGCTGGTCTCGGGGGTCTTGCCGCTGAGAATGCAATCCGCGAAGTGGTTGAACTCGTAGGGGGTATTCCGGACTTCCTCCAGATCCTCTTTCATAACAACCCAGTAATCTCTGTTGAACATTTCACCGGGCTTGTGTTCGATCAGTGTGTCGTGCATGTGCAGCTCACCGGTATCGAAGTCATAGTCGAACATGCCCTTCTCAGTATGGATCTGCAGATCCCTGCCCAGATGAGAGCCCTTTGCGCCCCAGGTGGTGCAGATATAACCCAAAGCCTCGTTTTTAAACTTCATCTTGACAGTGCCTGTGCCCTGGAACAGCAGCCAATCGGTGCCCACATCGGTACCCATATAAGAACCGGTGACGGGATTGCCCAGAATCCACAGCATCACATCCATGTACTGGCCACCCTCGCTGAAGAACTGGTTGCCGCCTAAGCGGTTGGTCGCGGTCCAGTGCAGCTCGTCGTAGGAAGCATTCTCCTCTGCCCAAATGGACATCATGATCTTGGTGCCGTATGCACCGCTGTCCAGCAACTCTTTCAGCTTCCGGATGCCGGGACGGAACCGGGCGGGGAATGCGCACATCAGCACAACACCCTCTTCCTGGCAGGTCTTGACCAGCGTTTCGGTCTCCTCTACCCAGACACACATGGGCGCTTCCATGAGAATATGCTTCTTGTTGCGGGCAAAGAATTTACCGCAGATGTAGTGGGTATCGTTCGGAGTCGCAATGTACACGGCATCCACATAATCCACCATGGTGAAGTAGTCGTTGGTCACATACACATCACCAAACTGGGCAGCCGTCTTCTTAGCCTTGTCCAGCCACTCATCACAAACAGCGGTTACTTCAATATTGGGGGCATTGCCAATGGTCTTGCAGCGGTAATCCATCATTTCGCCGCAGCCGATCAAACCAAGTCTAATTTTTTCCATAATCATACTCCTATCCTTTCTGTTCGTGTTACTCTGCAAAACCCATACCGCGCAGGTCTGCTACCGTGCCATGTTCTTCTGCGTCGTACAGCGCGGTGATGCACCGCTGGCCCTGCATGGTGGAATAACCGTCGGTCCAGGGTTTAGTACCATTCAAAATGCAGTTGGCAAAGTGGCGGATCTCAAAATGGGTCTGCTTGGACATAGAAGCGGGCTCAGACCATACCAACTCATAATCCTTGCTGAGGGATTCGCCGGGCGTTCTCCGGCTCTGACCGGCATAGAAACGAATCTCACCGTCCTCACGGTCATAATGGATCAGACCCTTTTCTGTCATGATATCCAAGGTCCATCCCAGACGGGTACCCCGGGCACACCATGTAGCAGAATGGAATCCCACGGCGCCGCTTTCAAATTCCATAGTCACAAGGCTGCTGGATTCTTTCAGCATATTTCCGTTATGACCTGCCCGTGTACCAACATGGGTTCCCCGAACGGGATTGCCCAAGAAGCGCAGCAGCACATCCACATAGTGACAGCCGTGACACCAGAACTGACCGCCGCCAACCCGGTTGTCAGCATTCCAGCCAAAAACATGCGGCATTGTCTGCTGCTCCGTCCAGGAGGACATCATAATCACCTTGCCGTAGTCGCCGCTGTCCACCATTTCCTTCAGCTTTACAACGGCAGGGCGGTAAGGAACGGGATAGGCGCACATCAGCACAACACCTTCTTCCTCGCAGGCCTTGATCAGCCGACGGCACTCTTCCTCGGAAGCGCACATATTCTTCTCCACCAGCACGTGCACCTTATGCCGGGCGAAGAACAACGCAACCTCATAATGGATATTATGGGGCAAGGGCAGCAGGACTGCCTCACACTTACCTATCATAGTATGGTAATTATCGGTGTAGTAGGTCTTGTCGATGCCCAGTTGTTCCGCTGTCTTTTTTGCGTTCTCAAGATTGATATCGCAGACAGCCGTGATCTCGATGTTGCCGGCCTCCAGCATGCTGAGGCAGTGAGAATACATCATCTTGCCGCAGCCAACCAGGCCAAGCTTTACCTTTCTTTGTT
>JAZURG010000258.1:0-2426 GCA_045606145.1 Faecousia sp. | reverse complement strand
TGTAGGGCGGGGGCTTGCTCCCGCCGAAATACCGCGCTTTTGGCGGCGGGACCAAGGCCCCGCCCTACGAATTCTATCGAAAATTGCCGCAAGAACGATACCGAGCGGGTTAGGGAAGTAACGATTAGTACCGCACTGTGCACGAATTGGCTGCGGGCACTGCCCGCATAAACGATCATTTACAGGTGCAAGCAGGTGTGGTACAATGGTGGAAAATACTCTAAGGAGAAGGCTCTATGATCGAAGGAAAGCTTTACTATCAGGATTGCCATATGCGCAGCTTTACCGCTGTGGTCACCGGCTGCGCAAAGACGGAGAAGGGGTACGAGATCATACTGAATCAAACTGCTTTCTATCCCGAAGGCGGCGGACAGGCCTGCGATTTGGGAACACTTTCCGATGCCAAGGTGCTGCATGTGAAAGAGCAGGGCGAGCAGGTAGTCCACATCTGTGACAGACCCTTGGAAGAAGGAAGTACGGTAGCAGGTGTCATTGATTGGGAGCGGCGCTTTGATCTGATGCAGCAGCATACCGGTGAGCATATCGTATCCGGTATGATCAACCGCCGCTTTGGCTGGCACAATGTAGGCTTCCATATGGGAAGCGAAGTAATTACCATTGATTTTGACGGCCCGATCCCGGCAGAAGCGCTGTCCGAGATCGAGGCGGAAGCCAATCAAAAAGTGTGGCAGAATCTACCCATTCGCTGCTGGTATCCCAGTGAGGAAGTGCTGCCCTCTGTTCCCTACCGCTCCAAACGGCAGCTTCCATGGCCTGTTCGTGTGGTGGAGATCCCGGGGGTGGATATCTGCGCCTGCTGCGGTGTCCATGTGGCCCAAACGGGTGAGATCGGCTTTATTAAGCTGTTCTCCTGCGTGAAATTCCACCAGGGTGTGCGGATCGAAATGGCCTGCGGCGGACGGGCACTGGCTTTTTTAAGCAGTGTGTACGATCAAAACCGGCAGGTCAGCCAGGCTTTTTCGGCAAAGCTTCTGGAAACCGGTGAGGCGGCCAGGAAAATGAATGAAGCACTGGCAGCGGAGAAATACCGGACGGTTTCCCTGCAGAAGCAGATTTTCCGATATACTGCGGAGCAATACCGGGGACAGAAAATGGCGGTTCATTTTGAAGAAGCTCTGTCACCGGCAGGTGTTCGGGAACTGGCGGAAGCCATTGCGGGGGTATGCGGCGGAACAGCGGCGGTATTTTCGGGCAGTGGGGAAAGCTTCGATGTGTGCCTTGCCTGTCCCGGTGGGGATGTGAAGGAATTGGGAAACCGGATGGCAAAAGCGCTGAACGGACGTGGCGGCGGCAAGCCGGGGTTCTTTCAGGGCAGCGTCCGGACAACCAAAGAGCGGATACAGGAATTCTTTCAAAATTTTAGCAGATAATCCTAAATAATTTTATAAAAAAACCGCATTTTTTACAAATATGGCACTTTACAATATTTACGGATTATTGTATAATGAATCCGTACGGGCTTATCGATAAGCCCGTGTCAAACAGTCTATTATGCTGCAAAGCAGTAATTTAAAAATGGAGGAATCTACCATGTCTGTTAAAGTTGCTATCAATGGTTTTGGCCGTATCGGCCGTCTGGCTTTCCGTCAGATGTTCGGCGCTGAGGGCTTCGAGGTTGTCGCTATCAACGACCTGACCTCCCCCAAGATGCTGGCTCACCTGCTGAAGTATGACTCCACCCAGGGCGCTTACGCTGCTCCCTTCGGCACTCATACTGTTGAGGCTGGCGAGGACAACATCGTTGTCGACGGCAAGAAGATCACCATCTACGCTAAGGCTAACGCTGCCGAGCTGCCCTGGGGCGAGCTGGACGTAGACGTCGTTCTGGAGTGCACCGGTTTCTACACTTCCAAGGCTAAGGCTCAGGCTCACATCGATGCCGGCGCCAAGAAGGTCGTTATCTCCGCTCCCGCTGGCAATGACCTGCCCACCATCGTTTACAACGTCAACCACGAGACTCTGACCAAGGAAGACAACATCATCTCCGCCGCTTCCTGCACCACCAACTGCCTGGCTCCCATGGCTAAGGCTCTGAACGACCTGGCTCCCATCGAGTCCGGCATTATGTGCACCATCCACGCTTACACCGGCGACCAGATGATCCTGGACGGCCCCCAGAGAAAGGGCGACCTGCGCCGCTCCAGAGCTGGTGCTATCAACATCGTTCCCAACTCCACCGGTGCTGCTAAGGCTATCGGCCTGGTTATCCCCGAGCTGAACGGCAAGCTGATCGGCGCTGCACAGCGTATCCCCACTCCCACCGGTTCTACCACCATCCTGAACGCTGTCTGTGCCAAGACTGTCACCAAGGAAGAGATCAACGCTGCCATGAAGGCTGCTACCACCGAGTCCTACGGCTACACCGAGGACGAGATCGTCTCCTCCGACATCGTCGGCATGACCTT
>JAZURG010000257.1:0-2333 GCA_045606145.1 Faecousia sp. | reverse complement strand
CAGCCGGTAAGCAAAAAGGCGGAGTACATCTTCCAGGAGATTTTCGCCAGATGTCTTATGTACAACTTCTGTGAGTTGGTTACCTCTCATGTAGCCATTCACTACCAAAGCGAAAAGTATGTTTACCAGACAAACTTTTCTGCCGCTGTACATATATGCAGGCTGTTTCTCCGTGGATCCGTAGCTCCGCCAGATGCTGAAACCAACATTTCCAGGAATCTTGTGCCTGTCCGTCCCAACCGAAAGGCTCCCAGAAACGCAAATCGACCAAGATTCAATGGTTTCCTCTATAAGGTAGCATAGTTTCCCTCGTAAGCGTCAATTCTAGTAGCGTATAAAAAACATGCCGGGCCTGAGATCAAACTCGGGTCCGGCATGGTACGTCATAGCTTTATTGAGTTGTTCCTCGCTGCCACCGCAAGGCATCCTCGGTACGGTCCTTTAGCTTTCCGTTCCAGTATTTCACATACCGGTCATAGCCTTCGTACAGGAAAGGTATGTGCTGTTCCATCCGGATCACCACAGCAGGTAGTGTCTTAATTCCTAACTGTCTGGCCCTTTCAATACGGTGCTGGCCATCGATACAAACATAACCCCGGCTTGTCCAGTGATGTTCAGGAATATCAGGCACAAAATCCCGGTAATCTGGTGCTATTTCTGCAACTATAATGGGACGGGTGAGATCCGCCGCTTCCACATAGGAATCTTCTTTGGGGAAAGAGGAAGCCCACATATCAGTCGGCACGCATACGACCGGCTGCGGATTCTGCTTTAGCCATCCCAGTAGTGCAGTAATGTTAAAATAGAACACACCGTTGCAGAAAATTTCATCGCCAGTCTCCGGGAAACAGGGCGTTTTCTGCAGTCCTTCTGAGAGAAGTCGGGGATGCTCAAATTTCGCTTTCTTTCTCATTTTCGTTCCTCCTGCATATTCCAAGGCATCAGTTTCTGCACAACTTCGGCATCCGTCAGATCCGCATTATTCGCCGTCTTCAAAAGCCAGGTCAGATATTTGTAGGGATCCAAGCCATTCTCAATGGCCGTCTGGATCAGGCTGAACATAATTGCACTGCCGGTGGCCCCCTTCGGAGTATTGGCAAACAGGAAGTTCTTCCGGTCAATGACGAAGGGCTTGATACTTCTTTCTGCCCGGTTATTAGATATCTCCAGCCTGCCATCTTTGAGATAGTTGGTCAAGTAGGGCCACTGCTCTTTCAGATAGTGCAATGCCTTGCCCAGGGCCGACTTCGGCGCAGCAGTCCTGGAATTTGCCCATGCGAACATCGCGTCTAAAACAGGTTTTGCCTGTTCCAGCCGCTCTTTATATCGTTCTTCTGCTGTTTTGTCTGCAATCTCCTGTTCAATTCCGAATAGCAGATTACAGTAGGTCAATCCCTGGGAAGCGGAACTGCCTTTCGCCTTTCCTTTGGGTAGTGACTTCACTGCCTCGTCGAATTTTCTCCGGGCGTGAGCCCAGCATCCAACCACTGTAATATCCTCTGGCAGGCTGTGGTATCCCTGGTAACCATCCGTATGGAGATACCCCTTATATCCGGCAAGAAACTCCTTAGGATGCTTTGCACCACGCCCAGGCTGGTATTCATACAGGACAATCGGTTTGTCCGTATCGCCACTGGTCCGGTACAGCCACATATAGCTCTCACTTTGCGGCGCTTTCCCGGGTTCATGCAGCACCTGCAGGGTAGTTTCATCCGCATGGAGGACATCTCTTTTCAGTAGCGCCTTGTGCAGTTGCTTATACACGGGTGTCAGGTAATCTTCCGTTGCTTTCAAAATCCAGTTGGACATAGTCTGGCGGTTCAGCTGGATACCCTGACGGTTTATCTCCTGTTCCTGCCGGTACAGAGGAGAACCCATAACTAACTTCTGTGTCATGATATGGGCAATGGCCTCCGGTGTAGCAAAGCTGCCGGGGATGATATTCTTCTCCCGGGGAGCCTTTACAACAGGGGTCTCACAGCCTTCGTCAGCACTTTCACTACAGCGCTTACAGGCGTAGGTGTAATAGATATCCTCCCGGACAATTGTCTGAGCGGGGATGATCTCCATTGTCCGGACAACTTCCTTGCCAATCTCTGTCATGGTATCTCCACACTGGGGGCAAATAAGATCCGCACCCTCCAGGCGGTGCTCCACCTGCTTGGTCTCAATGCCCTCGGGAATGTTGTCCAGGGTGTATTCATGCTTCTTATGCCGTTTGTGCGCCGCTACAACGGTAACATTCTCAGCTTCTTCCTTTTCTCCGGCAGAGAATACCTCGGCCACATTGAACAGGAAACTCAGCTGTTCCATGAGGGCATCTTCGCTCTTTT
>JAZURG010000256.1:0-4910 GCA_045606145.1 Faecousia sp. | reverse complement strand
GGCAGTACCCCACAGACACTTGATGCCCGTAGCGTTCATTTTTTCCAAAATATAATCGGAGATCTCATCCAAACGGCGATTCGTCTCCTTAATATCCTCCGCTTCAGGAACGATATCCACATCATGCCAGCAGAAATACTGGATTCCCAACTTCAGCATAAATTCAAAGCCGGCATCCACCTTAGCCTTTGCATGGGCCATGGTGCCTTTTTCCGTGCCAAAAGACTTATCAGCAGTGTCACGGCCAAACATATCCGTTCCGCCGGCACACAGATTATGCCACCAGGCCATGGCGAAGGGCAGATGCTCCTTCATGGGCTTACCAGCGACGATCTGCTCGGGATTATAGAACTTGAATGCCAGAGGATTAGTGGACTGAGGACCCTCATAGGGAATCATGAGAATATTGGGGAAATACATATCTTTTACCTCCAGTTATAAAATTTCAGGGAACAATGCCTTGACGGCAGGATAGATTTTCTTGAATTGTTGATAGCGGGCTTCGTACTTGGCTACAAGCTCAGCTTCCGGTTTCACAGTGGAAGCCGTGGCGCACAGCTTTTCACAGCAGGCCTGTACACTTTCGAATTCTCCGCAGGCAACCATGGCCAGCATAGCGCCGCCCATACCGGGACCCTGTTCGGACACAGGGACTTCTAGTTCACAATTCAGCACATTGGCGAAGATCCGCTTCCAGAGCGGACTCTTGGCACCACCGCCGCAGATCTTACTGGAATTGATTTCAATACCCAGACTCCGGGCGACCTCCACGCTGTCCCGAATGGCAAAGGCCACACCTTCCAGCACCGCCTGCACCATGTCGGACCGATCCGTATCCATGGTCATGCCGATGAATGTTCCTCTGGCGTTGGTATCGTTGATGGGACTGCGTTCGCCCATGAGATACGGCAGGAAGAACACATGATTCTCGCCCAGCTTGTCGTCCGTGATGGGCATCTGCTCAAAGCCATAATCTTTGGTCTTCAGAATATCTTCCATCAGCCACTTGTTGCAGGAGGCAGCGGAGAGTATGCAGCCCATCAGATGCCAGCCGCCGTCCGCATGGGCAAAGGCATGGAGGGCGTTGTTGGGATCAACACCAAACTTCTCGGAAGAAATGAACACCGTACCGGAGGTGCCAAGGCTGATGTTGCAGCCGCCCTCTCCTATCACTCCGGTACCTACCGCCGCAGCCGCATTGTCGCCTGCACCTGCACAGACCTTAACCGTTTCGGGAATACCCAACGCTTTGGCGATTTCAGGCTTCACTGTACCGATGCAGTCATAGCTTTCAAAGAGTTTTGGCATCTGGACCTCCGAAACGCCGCAGATCTCCAGCATTTCCCTGCTCCAGCACTTGTTGCGTACATCCAGAAGCAGCATACCGGAAGCATCGGAATAGTCGCAGCTATGCACACCCGTCAGGATGTAATTGATGTAATCCTTAGGGAGCATGATCTTTGCGATCTTAGCGAAGTTCTCAGGCTCATTTTCCTTCATCCAGAGGATCTTGGGTGCGGTGAATCCAGCAAAGGCGATATTGGCAGAAAGCTCTGACAGTCTCTCCTTGCCGATTCCATTGTTCAGGTAGTCCACCTGCTTAACGGTTCTTCCATCATTCCAGAGGATAGCAGGACGGATCACATTATCGTTCTCATCCAGCACCACCAAACCGTGCATCTGACCGCCTGCGCCAATACCAGCCACTTGAGACGCATCAAAATCAGAAAGTAGTTCAGGTATACCTTCCATTAGAGCCTTTTTCCAGTCCTCCGGGTTCTGCTGGCTCCAGCCGGGTTGCGGGAATCCCAGAGGATACTCCTTGGTAACCGTGTTATGGATTTTGCCTTCTGCATCCATCAGCAGCAATTTCATTGCGGAGGTTCCCAAATCAATTCCAATATATCGTTTCAACTGCATCACCCCTAATTTAAAATCTACAATTTCAGTATACCGTATCTTGCTTGACTTTTCTTTGACAAATACGTGAATTTATTAGACGAATTTGCGTTTTTCTGCAAATCAGCAATATGCCCATATTCCTTATATTTGCTTTGTGGAATATGTTAAAACCACGGAGATTCTGAGATCTCCGTGGTTTTCAAGCAAAATCATTTCAGATACATCTCCATGATTTTTAGACTATCTTCTCTTGAATAGAACCGCTCCATGGAATGAATACTGTGACGCACCTGTGCGTACTCCACCCATGTGATTTTTGCACTGCGGCTGTATTCCTCAGGGGTCATGCCGCACTGCTGTCGAAACGCCCGGGAGAAATACCGGTAGTCCGAGAAGCCGGATTCCATGCATATCTCCAGCATCTTTTTGTTTCCTGCCGCCATTAACTCACAGGCCCGGTGAAACCGGACAGAATTGACATATTCCTGAAAAGTCTGATTCATGGAATTTTTAATAAAGTGGGACAAGTGGCTCATGGAACATTCCTCTGCCCGGGCAAAATCTGACAACCGAATTTTGTGCATATAGTTTTCGTCTACAAACCGGATCAGCCGCTTCAGCCGGGCATTTCGCTTATCGATGCTGGAAGCTTCCTCCGTCGTCAGCACATGGGTCGGCATATGCCGGAACAGAGTATAAAAAATCAGGCAGGTCTGCCCCACACAGTAAAGGGCATAATTATCCTCCTGATTGAGATAGGCACGCATTACCGCGGCAAAGGTATCCTTCAACCGTTCAAAATCTTCATCCGGCAGATATTCATGAGGGAGCTTTCCGTCGGCGATCAGACGTCGGTCAACCGGCAGGATCCCCGGGGCGATCTGAAGGCACGCAAATGTGGCACTTTCCCCGAGCTTGTGGAATTCATGGGGTTCATTGGGGTTGAAAAGCATCATCTGACCCACCTGAGCCACAAAGTTGCTTTGCCCGCAGGCCACGGAAAGCGGTTGGTCCAATACCCAGATTAACTCCCACTCCGGATGGATATGAGGGGTACGGTAGTCAATCGTATTTAAGAAAATGCTCAACCCTTCGATTTGTCGGTGCTGTACAATCTCCAATTCATTCAAAAGCTACACCCCCAGACCAGGCTGCCATATCTGCAAGAGAGAAACGCGGTAGGCTGCAGCAGCAACCGGTACGATGCTATTATCCTGCTTTCAGTCTACTGCGAAACCACAAATTTGTCAAATTGACATTAGAAATCACATTCTTGTTTAATATAAATTAGCCGCCAACAGCACTGGAATGCGCTTTGGTTTACCCCAGGTGCTGATCCATATAATCCATGTAACTATTCCAGTCTTTTTGATCAAACCAGTGTCCACCGGTATGCACATTTACACCCATACCTTCGCTCATAACGACAGCATCTTCAGGAAGGTCATAATAACTGCCGTCCGGTATCACTTCAACGCCATAAATATCATGCCACACAGATTTTGCGTTCTGCAACGAATCATACATCGAAACAGGATCAGACGCCAAATCCGATTCACCAATGCTGATAAACACATGACGATTTGCTATTAATGCAAGCATCATATGCGTATCTACCGGCAATTCTTCATCTCGTCCAAAGTAGGAAAAATAAGCAGGTGTGTTCCAATGATCGGAGGTGCCATTTTCAGTAATCTTGCTGGCAATCGGACTGCGCAAATATCCTCCTCCACAGCTTCCCGTAACCAGTGTAACGCGGGGATCGATTGCACCTGTCCACAGGGAAACTCTTGCCAATCTGGAGTGCCCAATCGTAGCAATCATATCCTTATCTATGCCTTCCATCGAATACAGATAGTCGATTCCCCTCATCAGTCCGAAAGACCACGCTGTATATGCGGTAGAATTCTCATCCTCAAACAGTGACAGAACCAGCTCCCGGTATGTTTCCTCAGAATCTGCAGCCCAATCTCCGTAGTACAGTGTTGCAACACCATATCCACGGGAAATAATCAAATCTACAGGCCAAGAGCTATCGCTTCCACGCTCCGCATCTTGATTCTGCATCGGAGAGGGCAGAATGTTCACATCGTTCCAAACAGTCGTGTTTCCGCTAAAGTTTTCACCGATAAACACGCCGCACGGTTGATCTGTAATCGGAAGATATACCAGCAGCATGGACTCACAGGATCCCTTATCTGTTGTGACAGTAATCTTAATCTGGTGCCGCTGGGCCGCACCATTCAGTGCCGTACCTGCTTCTACCTCCGTAAAAGATACATCAAATCCTTCTGTGGGCGTATGACCGTACATATAGGTTTCGTACAAGTCGAGTATTTCTGCTCGTCGGTCCTGATATTTCTCAATTGTGTCCACAGCATTTCCATTGGAATCCACGAGCAGTTCAGGCAAACCTTTATAACTTCGGTCTCCGTCTAAAATAAATTTGTTAAGCCAGTCTGGCATATCCATCCCGCCATAACCAACCATAGCAAGGGTTCCCCTCCAACCAAGAGAATCACCGACAAAATAACGGATGGCACCGTAGGATCCTGCGAGAAACACAATTACTACGCAGAGCAAAACAATCAATACAATTCCCCACCAGGGAAGCCGCTTTTTCCGTTTTGTAGTTTCTTTCATAATCACGCATTCCTTTCGAATTATTTTAGTTTGCCTTTCGCATTTACGCCGCATGATCGCTCTGTGTTCTTCGGGCAGTTTCTTTTCCAATAACAACGCCCACTAAAACGCGTTCCTTGAACCTTACATCGGTCCACCGGAAAACATGCATATACACATTCTTCTTACATCTGATTTACGCAGTCTCCAACGGCCACTTCGTGCCAGCATTGACAATCTCTACCGCAGTATAGCTGCTAATATATCCGACCCGCCGTTAACAAGTACCGTCATGTTAAGACATCTCTTTTTCATGGCTGATAATGCACATGTACATCAACTATTTATCCTTGTCCGTAATATGCGTTTTTGCCATGCTTGCGCAG
>JAZURG010000255.1:0-2054 GCA_045606145.1 Faecousia sp. | reverse complement strand
CCCGACGGCTCCTACACGGATATCACAGAGCGCAATTACGTGCTTGTCTACGAAGAAGATATGAAGACACCGGAGTACGCATGCATCAAGCGAAATCAAGCGGTCAAGCGTTTCAGTTTCAGCTTTACGGAAGACCATTTTCCGATCTATACCATGGACAGCCGCCAGCTCATTCAAGCAGAAAACAAGCTAGTTTACATCCACCTGGCATTCCTCTTCATCGGCATCGTCGAGATCATTGCCGCGATTCTCATCTACCGCCGCAAAGCCAAAAGATTATAAACGATTGCCCGGTTCCGGCGAACCGGGCATTTCGTATGAAAAAGTCCCGAAACTGCAAATTGATTCCTAACCATCATGCAAGTATAATACAGATAACAGGCCTGAACACACAAAGGAGCATGAAATATGGAACAATTTGAATCAACAGGAAACTACTATCTGATCAGCCATCTGACCCTCATCACGGGGCTGTCGGACCGCACCATCCGAAACTATATCGCCAGCGGGATTCTGAACGGTGAGAAGATCAACGGCCTCTGGCATTTCACACCTGAGGAAGTGGATGCCTTTATTCGCAATCCGGCTGTAATGCCCAGTATCCAAGCAAAGCACAATGCCGTTATCTATGATTTCCTGATCGACAGAAAAAAGTCATCGGAAGAAGCCTGCATCGTCCTGGATCTGCCTGGAAACGATCCCAAAAACGCAGCAGAATATTTCTGCTACGCAATCACCAACGGCAATTACGCGGATATCCGCTTTTCCTTTAACCACACTAGCGGTGTCCCAAGGGTGATCCTACGAGGCAAGACGGAGGATGTCCTAAAGCTTGTGAAGGAATACGATCGCAGCAACTAAGCGGAAGGCCTCCGTCTAACACGACGGAGGCCAAATATTATTTCTTTGGTTCTTTGCTCAGATGCTTTTGCAAAAAGGCCGCAAACCAATTCAGCAAACTGCCCAAGGTAATACACACCGCGCTGATGCAAATGCCAGTTATGAATGCCTCCAATGATAGCGGATTGATTCTTCCGCTATTAAATAAAGTGTTACGCAAGTCATAGGTTAGCCAGGGCAGCAGCATCTGTCCAAAGCCGAAGAGAAAAACCAGAAAATAGCGTTTAACCGGCCAGCAATCGAATAAACCAAAAAGAAACGCGATCAAAGCGGTACCAGCATGATACAGGCATCCATAAATAAAAATCGCATAGAACATTGCAAAGCCACCGCCGTGCCCAAAAATCCAGAAAAAGAGGAACGAACCAATCCACAGAAAGAAATACATTCCAAGACACGCTCTCCCCAGTTCATCGTGTTCCTGAATCGCAGCTGGCACAGTCTTAGGATTATCAGGAGAGAATGTACCGGAAATTAATTCATCCAGGCCGATTTCATATATACTGCTGATCTCCTGAGCGGCAGCCACATCAGGAATCGTCTTGTCGTTCTCCCAATTGGAAATCGTCTGTCGAGATACATTGAGCCGTTCCGCTGCCTGCTCCTGCGTTAATCCAGAACGAACTCTCGCCCGCTGAATTCGCGCACCAATGGTCATATGACCCACTCCTTTCCTGTTTCTGGCTTTATCGTACATGACAAGAATCAGAAAATCAAGCAAATATCTTTGACAAATGTCTTTATCATCATGTAAAAAGTCTTTGACATAGTAATAATCACACATTCTAATCTTCTACAAGCGCACTGTCGGCACAAATTAGGCAAAGAAAAACCTCCTACTTTCGTGAAGTTGTAAGATAAAGGTAGACACATGGAAAACCACCATGTTGTCTACCTTTTCTTTATGCTAAAATATAGATGGAGGTGGTAATAGTGAGAAAATTAACGGCTGGATCAAGGAAGAATTGTTCCTTGACTTCGGTCTGGCAACCGCTAAGGATGTTCCAAAACTTCTTGACGAGTATGTTCATTACTATAACTACGAGCGACCTGCGGCCGCTCTGGGCTATAAAAGCCCAGTTCAGTACAAGACCGAACTGGGCTTCTAAAACTATGGTGTTTTTTAGTGTCTACTTTTCCTTGACAGATGCACT
>JAZURG010000254.1:0-17932 GCA_045606145.1 Faecousia sp. | reverse complement strand
CCTCAAAGTCGCCGGTGTACCACGGATCCGCCACCTCGCCAGGGCGCTCCGTATAATCAAGCATCATGCTGATTTTCCCCTCCGGGTCGTTTTTCAGCATACGGCGCAGGTTGCGGATGTTGGCGTTATCCATGCCGATGATGTAATCAAAGGCTTCGTAATCCTTCCACGTCACCTGTCGGGCACGGTGGTCGCCGCAGGGGATCCCCACCTGTGCCAGCTTCCGCCGGGTGCCGTGGTGGACGCCGTTGCCGATCTCCTCAGTGGATGTGGCGGCGGAGTCAATATGGAACTCCCCCTCCACCCCGGCCTCACGCACCAGATGCTTCATCACATACTCCGCCATGGTGCTTCTGCAAATATTGCCGTGGCAAATAAACAGTATTTTTATCATCGTCTTATATCTCCATATAAGTCTTGTATTTCTTCTCAAATGCCCAATATTGCAGGGTTTTTCGGCATTTTCATATTTCTTTGTTTTCGGGATATCTTCTCAAATCTTCCCGTATTTTCTCATGCTTTTTCCTGCAATATTGGTAAATCCGTTGGTAAATAAATGCGCTTTACCAGCGGGGGCTTCAGGCTTCCGCTACTCGAAGCAGCTCTGCCTGTGCGTCATCGAACTGCACATGGGTGTAAACATTCAGCGTCACGCTGATGTCCGAATGACCCATGATATACTGCAATGTCTTAGGGTTCATTCCGGATTTCGCCATATTGGAACAGAAGGTGTGTCTGCATACATGAGGGGTTACTTTGGGCATCTGGATGCGGTAGATCTTGTTGTACTTCTCGACAATGTGCTGCAGGTATTTCTCCCAATGCAGCGCAACCATCGGTCTGTCACTCTTGTCCAGAAACAGGAAGCCGGCATACAGGATGCCATGGACTACAAGGGCAGCGCCGAAGAAAAGAAAGCCCGTCTGTTCCTCGCCAACCTTGGCATTAACTACGATGCGCTTACCATGGAGCAGTTTACAAATCTGATTGAAGTGCTGAAACTGTCCAAGCACATGAACAGCCCGATCAGCCAGCGTGGAAAAGGCGGCATGACCCATGGCAAGGGAAAACGGAAACGGAAATAATAGTGTGCATCTGAAACTACCGTGGCGATTCTGATACAGTCAGGACCACCTTCATTATACGGGGAGTCTGCTCTGCCCCTATATCTACCTTTCTTTTGCCTGTATGGACCCGCCAGTTTCAAGCTTCAGTCAACGTAAGCTCAAAAATCTCGCCGCGCCGCAAGCCTGTGGTTATTTTCAAAAAGAAGAGTTTGCAAATCCCTTTCATACAAAACCATCCTGCTTGTCTGTTTTCACACAAAACCTATTTTTCCGTTTGTTGACGGCATTATCCCCATCAATATATGATTTTATTGCAGTTAACAAACTGCTTAAAACATATCTGAGGAGGAGTTTACGTGAAGGTTATCAAAACTGATCTGGCAGTCATGGGAAGCGGCATCGCTGGCCTCTCAACTGCTGTTCGTGCTCAAAAAGCAGGGTTAAAAGTCGCTGTGTTTGAAAAGCGCGGCTTCCAGGGAGGCTCTGTTTCCAACTGCCCCATGTGCATCTTCGTCCATCGTCCTGAACGAGAGTATCAGGAGGCCGCCTTTAATGCGCATATGGATTATGTCAGTTGGGCTGGAAATCCCCAGGTCGTTCGAACCATGATCCGCTACAGCCCTCAAATTGAGTCCTTCATTGAGGACGAGTTGAATCTCCCCAATGTTATCATGGCCAAGATGGAGACCGAGCTGGAGGACGTTGGCAAAACAAGCTCTTTCGGTTGCTTCCCCCCCGCCATTGCATCCGGCGACACACTGCTGCTCAAGGGCGTCGGTCTTGGCCATGGTGCAGCGGTAATCGTGAAGCGCGCCGCTGATGTACTGCGTGAAAACGGCGGTGAAATTTACTTCAATACCCCCATTACCAAGCTCATTCATAACGGTGATGCAGTTGTGGGTGCCTATGCGTATGACCGCATTGCACAGGAAGAAGTTCGCATCGAGGCCAAAGCTGTGGCGGTTTGCTCCGGCGGCTTCATCGATGATCCCGAAATGCTCAAGGAAGAGCTGGGTGTGGTTCTTACGGACAAGGCTGCCCGTAACGGCGGCAACGTAGTGCCCATTTGCTTCAACAACGGTCAGCACACCGGTGACGGCCTGAAGGCAGTCTGGGAGATCGGCGGTGCCAAGGGCGCCATGTGGCTTGGTACCGGTACCAACGTTCCTCAGCCCGGCGGCGCTGGCGACAACTGTCCCTGGCTGCAGCCTACTCAACTGATGACTCTGGTGGAGCAGCCTTATCTGACCGTCAACAAGGCGGGTGAGCGCTTTGTCTCTGAAAATGTCAGCGACCTGCACATGGCAAAGTTCAGCTCCTTCAACAGACAGCCCGGAAAGGCCGGTTACATCATCTTCGACGCCGACACCGCTGAGAAGATCAAGACCATAGGCGTTGAAAAGACTTATACCATCTTTGATAACCCCACCATTCCTGCCCTGACCGAGCAGTTTGAGCAGGTGATCGCCGAAGGCAACGAGCATGTCTGGCTGTGCAACTCCATCCATGAGCTGTGCGAGAAGACCGGCATTGATGAAGCCGGCTTGACTGCTACTATTGAGCGCTATAATAAGTTCGCCGAGGAAGGCTATGACGACGACTTCTTTGTGAAGCCCGAGTGGCTGTTCCCTGTGAAGAAGGCCCCCTTCTATTGCGTGCGTCCCATCGAAAGCGGATATTCCACTGTGGGCGGCATCCGCATCAACGGAAAATGCGAGGTTCTTGACACCGATCTGAAGCCCATTAAGGGTCTCTATTCGGCCGGTGACTGCGCTCTGACTGAAGCTTTTGGCGAAACTCCCCACGGTGCCACCAGCTGCTGCCACTGGGCGTTCTCTCTCGGCTTTGCTGTAGCCGATCAGGTCAAAGAGTATGTGAAGTAAGGAGGATCCGGTATGAAACTGACAATCAAGGAATACTGCATTCGCTGCGGCATCTGCGAAGACCTTCACGGCGATATTTTCTGGTTCGACCACGAAAGCGACTCTATCAAGATTAAATATGATGTCATCCCTCCTGAACTGGAGGAAGACGCGAAAAAGGCCATGGCGGAATGCTCTATCGCCGCCATCCATCTTGTGAAATAAAAGGAGGATTTCATAATGAACAGCAAGTGGAACATCGTAATGGTAACTCCCGTCGCCGATATTAACGCTGTCCTGGATTTCCAGGAGGATGGGTCTGTTCTCACCGGCACCCTGACTGATAAGAATGCTGTGAATGAGATTAGCGAAGGAAAGGTTGAAAACGGCTCGTATATCTTCAAGGCCACCCTGCAGGGTCCTACCGGCCCCACCAAGGTTACGTTCACACTGAAGCCTGACGGCGATAAAATCACCGGCAAAATCAAGATGGGCTTTATGTCCCTCAAGGTCAACGGTTCGCGCGCCTGAACACTTCCAGGGAGAGTGCTGATTACTTATGGGAAAAAATACTGTTACCCTCAGCAAGGATCTTCCCGGCGGGAAAGTGACTGTACCTGATGGCTCTTCTGAAAAAAGCTACTACAAATACTTCCTCGAGCCCTTCGAAGACATCTCCGCTGAGCTGAAAGCAACACTGAGATCCTCTGTCTTCAAAAAGGGTCAGGGCGGCTTGGAGCCGGAAGACCGGAAAAAGCTCCAGGAGATCAAGCGCTGGCCCGAAAAAGACGGTGTCTATTATCTGAAACGAGGCGGCTGTGTCGTCTGCAGCAATGTAAAAGTGCCTAATATCACTGGCGACATGTTGGGCTGGTGGGCCGGTTGGCACGGATACGATCCCCTTCGTTACGCAATCTGGGATCCTGAGGATCATTACAGCCTGATCCTAGATGAGGCAAGCCGCAAACGAATCGAGGATTCTACCATTCCTCCCCGCGAAAAGTTGTGGGGTATGAAGCACAAGTCTCTTGAGTCCTTTGATCGCGAACCTCCAAGCTGGGTGGAAATGGAATTCCTTTGCCCCTGGGATGTTGGCTACGACAAATCTTTGGACAACACAGATCGATGCCAGTACATTTTGTGCGCCAAATCGAAGCTGAACGGGAAAATCCCTGTGTTCATGACCGAGAATCTTGTTAAGGGAGAAGACGGTATCAATGAGATTCGCCTGCGATTCTGGATCGGCTATGAGTTGCAGGAGGACGGTCACTTCACTTGCTCTTTCCCGTCCTTCCTGAAACTGCCTCCCGCCAAGCTGGTTTCTCTGCTGATGCTTCACAATCACCGTGAGTATTTTCACATTAACAAGATTCTTCCTCGCATTTATGAGGAAAACAAAGATAACTGGACGGAATAACCTTTCGGCAACCATGGTATAGCTCCCCTTTACAGAAGATCAGCCCCGAGCCGCTTTTGACGAAGGCTCGGGGCTGATCTCATGTCAGGGCATATGATAATCAATAAAACCCATTAAGATCCAATTAGTCATAGCAGTAAATTCTTCAACATCCATTTTGATATTTCCAAGGGTCCATTCACGAATCAGTCGACAGATTCCCACTGCGCAGCACAGGGCACTGGCTTTCATTGCTTCGCTGACTGGCTGCCGGGTGGATTCCATCGCGCCAGCCAATGCCATCTGATAGATGCTGGCTTCCAGACAACGTTCCAATGTACATTCCGGATCTTTCTGATAAAGAATTCGATACATATCAGAATGCTCGTTGGCAATATAGTTCAGCTTTTGATTCAACAGCCGATAGTCAGCCACACCGGGATCGGATGTTACTTCATCAAATACACGCTCAATATTCTGAAAGCAAAACTGCTCCACAACATCATATTTATCCTTGAAGTATTTATAAAAAGAACTGCGGGAGACTCCCGCCTCATCGAGAATCCTCTGGACAGTTACCTTTTCAAAGGGGCAACGCTTGAAGACCCTGCATGCAGCATCCATAATTATTTTTTTCGTGTCCATAAAACTCCCCGCCTTTAACGGAACCTTATATAGCTAAATGATATGATGTTTACAGAACTATGTCAATACCGCCCCGACAATGCGGGGCGGTATTGACGCATAAAGAGAGGAGAAACGGGATTAATCCTTAGGAATGTCTCCCGTAGCCTTGGGCTTATAGCGAACTCCCATAAAGAGGAAGAACGCAACGACAGCACCAACAATAAATACGATATAGGGCACTTTGAAGTTGCCGCCGCAGGCAGCAAGCAGGGCGCCCATAATAACTGCCGCAGTAGCACGGAAGATACAGGTAATGGGGAAGACAATGTTGAACGCCCGGTTAAAGTCGAAGCGACCAAACAGAGACGCACACATGGAGGTGGCGAAGTTTGTGTTGCCGCCCAGAGCGCAGCCGAACATGATAACGCCGATCCAGACGCAAATCTTGCTGGGCATGATCAGCAGCAGGATGGCGACAGCAAACCACAGTGCCAACAGCATGGATGCCGCTTTCGTGCCCCACTTCTGGTCAACAATGCCCCACAGGTAGCTTGCAACAATACCGACCACAGCGGCAATGGAGAGCATACCGGTGGCGCTGTCAGTCGTAAAGCCAAAGGGAAGGCTGGGGATATAAACGACAAACTGGCAGATCATACCCACGGTAGCCATGAACAGCAGGCCGTAGCCCAGACCGCAGAGCCAGATTTCGCGGTCGGACAGCAGCTTTTTCGTAGTCCAGGGGCTCTTGTATGCAGCCATGATCTTCTGCATTTTCGTCAGTTCTTCCTTGCTGGTGGGTTCATTATCAGGAGCCAGACCGTACTCCTCGGGCGTATTGCGAATGAAGGCAATGCACAGGATGAGCATAAGTACGCAGAACAGGATATTTACGACAAAGGGAACACCAACGCCGCCGCGGAGACACAGAGCAAAGATGGGGATAAAGATAGCAGATGCAAGGTTGTTGCCCATCGTGGACCAGCCCATGACAAGGCCCTTCTTGGTGGGGAACCAGTTGGCAATCAGCGCGCTGCCGGCGCAAAAGCTGAAGCCGTTACAGAACACATTGATGAGGATGATGCCCAGGACCCAAGCCCACCAGCCGCTCACAAATCCGATCAGCGCGTAAGCGATGATGACGAAGACCAGAGACACAATGGTTACAGCCTTCGCGCCGAATTTGGTAACGCACGCGGAAAGGGCGAAGGCACCGATCACGGAGATATATCCGCCGATACCGTTCATGCTGAGCATCAGGTTCGGGTCCCAGCCATTTTTCCCGGCCAGAGTGGGGATAATGATATTCATGCCGTCTGCCGTATACGAGGAGTTCAGAAACAGCATAATACCAAAGAAAATTACCAGGAACCAGCCACGTTTTCCGAAATTACTTTTCAGACTTGTCTTTTCCATAATTGTCCCTCTTTTCTTTATTGTTTTGATAACTCCACCGGCGCTGCGCTGAGGCGGTTACACCGCGTCAGCGCAGCGCAATACAGAAGGCGGAGATATATCTGATATCAGATGCTTTCCAGCTCGCCGTTGACAGCCTTGGCCACATTGTAGCCGCTGTTGATGGCGCTCTCATAGGAGCCGGTGTACATATAGTCACCGGAGAAGAACAGGCCCTCGACATCACGATAGTGATTATCGCGCATATTCTTGATCGCGGTGGGACAACCATTGCGCATGGTGTAGTTCGCCAGAGGAGCCTTGCACACATGGCCGCCGAGATAGTGATCCGGAAGCTCACTGAAATACTTCTTCAGAATCTTGTAGGTTTCCTCAAGAATCTCTTCCTCGCTCATATCCCAATACTTGGGCAGTTTGTCTTCGCCAAAATAGAACACGGAAATTGCATCGGAATGATCATCCGGCAGTGCAGCAGGATTGCGGGAAGACTGGAACATACAGGTGCAGAAGGGCTCATTCAGATAGCGGGGCAGCAGACCTCCGACAGGCTTTACGCCATCGGTCATTTTCTTGTCGAAGAACAGCGTGGCATGAATAGTGCGACAATAGGTCACGCGCTCCAGGGCTTCTTTAGCCACGGGAGAAATATTCGGCATGATGTCCAACGCCACTGCGGCAGGCACCGCGCAGACAACCTTATCACACTCAAAGAATGTGCCGTTTTCAGCCAGAACGCCCTTGACCTTGCCGTCCTCGATCACAATTTCCTTGACGGGGGTATTGCAGTGCATACCGTCGCCCAGATAATCGGCGATAACATTTGCCAGACGACCCAGGCCGCCCACCAGAACAGCAGCACCGCCCACCAGAACCGTCCATACGATCTGAAGACCAAATGCAACACCGCACTTCTCAGGATACTCCAGACCCAGAGATGCAACTACGGGCTGAACAAAGTACTCCAGAACGCGCTCGCCAAAGTTCTTTTTTACGAACTCGCCGAAGTTGGAGCCATCGTCCTGATCGGCATCCATCATCCAATCGGTGGAGCCCTCATAGAACTTGCCGGCGCAATACTTCTCACAGTATGCGACAAAGGCACCAAAATTCTCGGCACCCATGAAGTCGATCCATTCCTTGTTGGATGCCACAGCCTCGGCGTCAGTAGGATCGGGGAATGCGGAGACCCACTTGTTGTTGAACCAAACGCTCATACCGGCGCCCAGCTCAAAGGGGTGCAGGTCCTGGATTAGGTTGAGTTCGGTCATCAGCTCCTTGGCGCGCTGATAGCTGGGGTGCACAAACTGAGCATACTCATCGATGAGGTATCCGGCATCGTTTTTGTAAATGCTCATTCGGCCTCCGACATGGTCCTCACTTTCCAGAACCGTAACATTCCAGCCTGTTTTCTTCAGATTGTAAGCCGCGGCAAGACCGGCGCAGCCACCGCCGACCACGACAACATTCTTTTTTTCACTCATAATAGTTCTCCTTTCTTACACGAACTGCATGATAGCCAGGTTATCGGGATCCATGATCTCTTTCAAACGAACTGTATGCTTATAATAGTTGCTCGCAGCCTCATCGAACATCATGACCTGCTCAGGACCACCGAAGGCAGCGAATCCGATACCACCAAGGTGCTCATTGTACAGAACTTTGGCACACTCCATCGAATACAGGCCCATGGAACTGCCGGCGACCGGATCGGCAGGATTAAAGATCATGGTAGCCTCGTTGTGTCCCTTTGTGCTCTGGTCGTAAATACCGACCCAGGTACCATCGCCCAGATCATCTGCGGTAAGTCCCTGCGCGATCATCTCTTCTTTGATGCGCTGGGAGTGCTTACCCTGTGTCACTACGGAATCGATGGACTCGTCAGCACCCATAGCAACATGGAAGGTACCGGGACCGTTGAACAGAGAGGCATAACCATCAGCTTTGCAGAGAGAGCACAGATGAGCCTTCATATAGGGAGTGTCGGGATATCCACCAACCAGAATTGCACCGGTATCTTCAGCAATATACTTCAAGCAGGCTTCCTTATAGGCCAGGTCGCGCTCGCTGTTGCCGACGATCACGATTACAGTGCGGTGACGGCCCATTTTCAGCGCCTCGCGCAGATGAGGCAGCTTCACGGCATTCTCAAAGAACTCAGGCATATATCCCCAACCGGTAACGCCGATAGAGAATTTGTTCATGTAGGTACAGATCTCGGCTTCTGCCAGCTGATAATATGCCCTGCCCAGATCCTCCCAGCTGTTATTGATCAGGGTGTAGAAGCGCATATTTTCCGGCACCGCCACATCCGCGTCATAGAGCTGATTGTCATTGGCAATTTCATACTCGCGCATACCGTTCCAATGATACAGCTTGACAGCAGCCTTCGTGAAGATGCCCATGGCGCCGTCGTAGCCCCAATAGCCACGCAGGAACGCTTTCAGAGAAGGGCCGGGGCCATCGGCGGAGAACCATCCGCCGTCGTCGCCGTTGGATCCGATCTTAACGATATCTCCGGTGGGAGATACCCACTCACAGGCAAACAGATTGCGGCCCATATAGCCCATGGAGGCACCAGCGCAGGAACCGCCCTGATGGGACGTGATACTTGCCAGCACAGAGGACTGAGGACCGGCAGTCGTGATGGCCAGATTCAATCCTTTTTCCCATGCCTTGATCTGGATCTCTCCACCGCTGGCATAGGGCTCAATGACAGCAACCATGTTCTTTTCATCCACTTCGATCACACGGTTCATGCGGCGCAGGTCAACCAGAACGGTGTCGGGAGTAGGTGCGCCATTGTGGGCGCCGTAACCGGTGGAATGAGCCTTATACTTTACTTTGTACTTATTACAAACTCTGATAAAACCCGCGACCTCTTCCGTGGAACCGGGCAGAACGACCGCTGCGGGACGAAGCACCCAAAGATTGGGGTCGGGACGATGGAACAGATGCTGTGCATAGGTGTCACAGATCTGCTCGTCGGCAGTAATATTTTCCGGGCCGACAATGGCTTCAATTTCACGATAAGCCTGTTCAGGAATCAACATACGTTTCCCCTCCCTTATTCCATGTACTCGGTAACAAGATCCAACAAGTCGATGACCTTCATGCTGCCTACGGCTGCCAGTGCGCCTTCACACATAGCACAAACAGTTACCAATGCATCTGCACCGGTCATCTCAGCTTCGACCATACGGTTCTTGCTGGCGAAGTCCAGCAACTCAGGGTTTACTTCAGCTACGCCGGCGCCGTTGCCACAGCAATAGCTCCAACCTTTGATGCGGTCCATCTCAACAAGCTTCAGCCCCGGAATTGCGGACAGCAGCGTACGGGGAGCCTGATACACACCAAGATCTCCGGTGCGGGTCAGCTCCATAGGTCTGCGGCGCTTGTCCCCCACATACTCACCCTTATAAGGCTCGCTGCGGCGGCCCAGATTACAGGGGTCATGGTAAGTAACAGTCATATCCGCAGCCTTCACTGCATTCAGGACACCGCTCTGGTACATCTGCTCCAGAAGCTGGGTAATGTGAAGTACTTCAACACCTAATTCAACGCCGTAGCGGGGATAATACCACCGGAAAGCAGTAAAAGCATGCGCATCCATGGTAACGATGGTCTTTGCGCCGGATCTCTTCACATCGGCAGCCAGTTTTTCTGCTGCTTCCTTGCCCTCTTCAACAAAGCCAAGATCAAATGCCTTGTCTGCCGCACACGGCTCAGACTCGCCGGAGACAATGATATTCATCTTCTTGGCAAGCAGCAGCTGCACTACCTTACGGGTACGTTGAGCCAAAGTCTGGTCAAAGGCATTCAAATCGCCGACATGCAGATAGATTTCACCGGTATCGCCGTTGGAAACCTTCTTGATATCCAGCCCCGCAGCCCAATCAATGCGGACTTCCGCAGGCTTGCACAGCTGATTCCCGTTCTGAGCGATGGAATCCACAATGGCCCGATGCTCGGGATATACATAGCCGGCCTTTACGCATTCCTTGCGAAGCTCCTCAATATTTTCCGCAACATCAATGTCCTTGCGGAAGACCTTGCAGGTGTAGTCGCAGGCACCACACAGAGTGCACTTGTAGGCAACATTCTTAGTGGTTTCACAAACCTCGGAATGCCCATCGTTGATGGAATATCCGATCTCCAGCTTGCCACAGCCACTGTAAGCGTTAAAGTTGTACTTGGAAATGGCAGGGCAAATGTACATCGTTTCGGTCTTCTTGGCACGATAGGAAGGGATCCACTTGCAGTTGCTGCAGCGGTTACACCACCCCTGATCGATCTTATAATCCATAAGTGCCATAATTAGTTCCTCCCTCCGTCATAAACCAGTCTGCCAGGATTCAGGATGCCCTTTTCATCAAAGAACTTCTTGATGCGGGGCATATATGCAGTTTGACCGGGGTAACGGTCATAAATTGCCTTCGTGAGAGCTCCATAAGGACGGCTGAAAAATGCCTTCATGTCCAGAAGCGCGGTCCCCAGCATCTGCTCCAGTTCGTCGGCCTTTTCCTTATTGGCAGAAATAATGAATTCGATCTGGCAGTTTCTTGCCATTTGAGAGGGCTGACAATAAATACACAACTCCGCTGCCTCCAGCCCGGCGCGTTCAACAGCCGCTTCCGCAATGGCAGTATGCTTTTCGATGTTGTCCATCGTGGACAGATAGAACAGGTCGAAGTATCCCTCACAGCTACGGGTCTTCCAGTAGTCCCCTGCAGCAGAAACGCCGTTCAGCGCATCCCAGACAGCTTCATTGGAAACACCGGGAATTTCCCGCAGAACTTTAACACCGTGCTCTGCCGCCAGGTCGTCCATGTCGGCCAGCTGATTTTCCAAATACTGCTCAGGGAAAAGTCTATAGCCTCGGACATCTGCAACCATTGTCCACTTAGGCAGGGTCCCGGCCTGAACACCAAAGGCCTTTTCCATACCCTTCGCATTGAGGATAACCACATTTTCGCCCAAACGGCGGCGAATGATCGCATTCGCATAATTGGCGACAGCATTGACATCGTCAGATTGGACACAGGTAACGGCGTGGACACTTCCGATGGGACGAACGGCCACAGAAGCCCAAGTGGCAATCGCCAGGGTTCCCTGCGCACCGGTAATCACACGACCAAGGTCCAGCCAAACCGGGCCCTGGGCCTGACGGAAGCCAACACCCTTATCAATCATCTGCTCAACAGTGCCAGGACCGGCAGCTGCACCTGTGCGGAACACCGATCCGTTGCCCATTACCATCTCCACACAGCACAGGGGATCGGGCACGTCCCAGTGATGCTTTGCAGGCATGGTGGGTTCACGGTCAAGCAAGCTGGCCAGGACAGATTTTTCCGCCCGGGGCAGCAGAGGATGCTCCATATACAGGCCATAGGGCTTCAAAGCCTCGTTCAACTGTCCGAAGGTCACTCCGGCTTCGATCAGCACAGTCTGGTTTTTTACGTCAATATGCTTGATCTTGTTCATTTTGGACAGATTCACAGCTACACACCGGGTATCTGCCGCAGGAAGAGACGATCCGCTCAGGCTCTCGGTACCAAGGCTGGAACGAACAACCAGCGGAACCTCATGCTCATTGGCTCTCTCCACAACTTTCTGTACCTGCTCCAAGCAGGAGGGATAGACAATTGCGCAAGGCGCAGTCACTGCCACCCTGCTGAGGTTGCTGCTGATATATGCCTGGCAAGCGGCTTCATCCGTTACAATCTCCATCTCGGTAAGTTCTTCGGAGATTGCCTTGATATACGCTTCAATATTCATATCGCTTAGATGCTCCCTTCTTTTTGATTCATGTTGACGGTAAATGCATCAGAAGCCATAAATTTGATGCACTGACCAAATACACCGAGCAGCCAATCCAGCGTTTCCACACCAAATTTCTTTACAAGAACAGCCTGGTAGTACTCAAAGAAGCGGTCACCTTCTCCCGGCAAAGACAACTTCACACATGCCAGGTCAAACACACCGGCTTTCTGAAGATTGCGCACGGCCTCAAACATTTCTTCCGCAGTAAAGCTCTCCGGTGCCCAGTGGCTTTCATCCGCCAGAAACCGAATTGCCGGAGCACAGTTGTACAACACCGAATCCAGTTTTTCCAGATCAATGTGTTCAAGCAAAAACTTTTGGAAGGACTCAAAGAACCGATCTCCGTTGCCCAGCTGACCGTTCATAGATGGGATCAGCTTCAGAACGCCTGCCTTTTGCGCGTGGCTCGCTGCCATAAATAAATCATTGCAGCTGAATTCAACCATTTTACTCACTTCCTTTCGATTATTTGGGTTTCCGGCAATTCAACTTTACCATACCCTCACTTCTGCGGTGTTCTTGTTTTGGAAACCGCTTTTGCCAAAACGGACATTCCAAAACAACCGATATCCTCTCTCTGTTGTTGATTATGTACATTTTTGCGATTCTGTTTGTTGCTTATGAGCGCTTTTGTGATATAGTAAAATTACGGATAGTTCTAACAAAAAGAGAGGGGTGGCGAAGTGACTATCTCGTTGTTAAGAGAATTGGTTGATCTGGCTTATACGCTAAACTTCTCTGAAACTGCTGACCGCATGCATGTCTCCACATCAGCACTTTCAAAACACTTGAGCAGCATCGAAGACGAGCTGGGCGTGCGCCTGTTCGAACGAACAAGGCACTATGTTAAACTCACACCCGAAGGCGCAGAGTTCTGCGATAAAATGAAACAGTTAATTGCAGATTATGATGCGGCAACGTTCAACCTGCGCAATGCTTCCGATGAAACCGCAGGAGTTCTCAGGATCGGCTTTCTTGACGCTGCAGTGCACGATCTTTTAAAGGCCAGTATGACATCCTTTAAAAAGGCGAATCCAAATATAGGACTGCAGCTTTCTTCCGCTGAGCTGGGAGATGTCGAACGGGATCTCCGGCAAGATGAGATCGACATCGGTATTTCGATCCGCTTCAGCAATGTTTCTCTCCCTCCGAAAATTAAATTTGTAAAACTATACAGTGATTCTGTCGCAGCTGTCGTTCCCCAAAGTCACCCTTTTGCCTCCCGTGCCCGCATCAGCTTTGCTGAACTGCTTGACTACCCCATCGGACTGCCCGCAGAAGCGCAATACCCTCCTTTTGCCGCGCTCATACAAGAAATGATCACTCGAAGCAGCCGCTGCCCCAATATTGCCGGTTCGTTCACACATGTTGATACCGCTCTCCTCATGGCTGAATCCGACACAGCGATCACATTTTTGCCGGCCCATCTGTGCCAGTATCCAAATAGCGCAGTATTTGTTCCGATCAGCGACGCCGAACTGCAGTTTGATGTTGGCGTTTTTTATATGACAACAAATCATTGCCGCGGACTCCGCCCCTTTGTTAACACTTTGGTCGAAACCGCAGCTGACATGGAGCTGCCACCCAGGTAAAAATATATTCAACAAAGCCTCAAAACTCCTGAGTTCTATTTTCACCCTTACAAAAATACCCCCGACAGTCGCTGCTGATAGGCGGCTGTCGGGGGTATAGATTTATTCTGAAAGCCAAGTGGCTACAACGGTCTGCGCCGTGTTTTTGTTCACGTCACCTGCATTACTTTTCCAACTTAGCCGTGATCGTGTCAGCCGCGATTCGGCCGGTATTCAGACAGTAACCCATGGTGTTGCCGCCCAGAGTGAACGGGTAGGTATCGCCGAAGATGGTGCAGGTATCGGTACCGGCTGCGTACAGACCGGGAATGACCTTTCCTTCCTTGTCCAAAACTTCCATGCGGTGATTGATGCTGATGCCGCCCAGAGTGCCATATGCGCCGATGTAGAACTTCAGAGCATAGAAGGGGCCTTTGGCAATGGGATTCAGGTACTTGGGCTCCTTCTCAAAATAGTCGTCCCAGTTATTGTCGCAAAGGTCGTTGTACTCCTCCACAGTCTCCAGGAAGCGTTCCTTGTTGACACCCATCTTCTCTGCCAACTCTTCCAGCGTATCAGCCTTGTAGACATACTCATAGCCACGCTCGATAGCAGCATCCACATCAGCCTCAAAGTTTGCAAAGCATCCAAAGCCATGGACATGGTCCACAAAGGCAGGGCCATTGCGTCTATACTTCTTCACCAAAGCACTGTCCAAAATGGAAATGCCCACGCTGCCGGGCTGGCGCTTGATGGCGTTGGCAGCAAAGGTGGAGTTGATACAGGTCGCCTCTTCAAAGAAACGCTCACCGTCCAGGTTGACCCACAGGTCGGGAGCACGGAACGCACCGTCCAGACTGAACACAGACATATTGTCAGGACACTGATAAATCAGCTCCATGGTCAGAGGAGTCGCACCGGCACCGGCCTCCCAGGCCATCTTGATGCCGTCGCCCTTGATGCCGGGGATACGGAAGGAGAACAGGTTCTTGCCCCACTCGTAGCCCATATGCTCCTTGATCATTTCGGGGTTGTCGCCGGCGCCGCCGGTACAGATCACAACAGCCTTGGCACGAACTTCCACCTCTTCGCCCTGGGCATCCGTGGCCAGCACGCCAACCGCCTTGCCGTCTTCCATGATGATCTTCTTGGCGGGGGTATTCAGCAGGATCTCGGCACCAAGCTCATTGGCTCTCTCAGTCATGCGCTTGATCATAGTGGAAGCGCATCTGGGGCCGGGCATACCGCCGCCCTCAGGCTTGACGCAGTGGGCGGTGGGGAAGGTAGATGCATAGGCGCGCATGCGCTCGGATACGGGATAAGTGGCTCCGGGAGGGAAGAATTCCACACCCATGGACTCCAGCCACTCGATGGTATCCGCGGACTTGAAGTAGTAGTCGCGCACCAGTCTGGCGTCAGCGTTCCAGTGGACAAAGTTCATATGCTGGCGGAAAATCTCGCCGGGAGTCAGGTCATAGGCCTGCATGCGCTGATACTTGGTGCCGACACCAAGAGGGCCCATACCCATGTTTGCGGCGCCACCGGTGGTAAATGCCTTTTCCAGGCCGATGACCTTCAGACCGTTCTCCGCAGCCTGCACGATGGCCGCCATACCGGACAAACCAGCCGCGACAACAACAACATCAGCTTCCAGTTTTTTCATTGTTTAGTCCTCCTTTTATACTTCGTCTTCCAGATTTTTATCTTTGTACTCCGTGTACAATTGGGGCAACACTTTGTTCAGATGGGGCATTTCGATCTGGTTGTGAACAACCAGTGCGGAAACCATCTTTGCCAGGAACTTACGCACAGGTATCTTTCCCGCCACATCGACATCACCGTTTCTGGTGCATCCAAGCCACCAATTTGCAACCCAGATATTCTTTCCATCCGGTCCTTTACGGAGGATCTCCGTCATGACTACCGGGAATGAGAAAGGACCTTTTTTCACCTGATCCTTTGTGCAGATCATGCTGTAGCAGCGCTCGGTCCCTATGATACGTTTGTCATATCCCAGTTCAGCGGGATCACAGAAGCAAATGGTATTGGGTGCAGGCTTTTCGCCGTTGAAGGACTCCAGCACCTGGCTGGGTGCCCCCCACAGCCGTTCCAGATAGGGCTTGCTCTCATCCAACAGCTTTGCGCGGGCATCCGCGCTGACTTTCACATCATAATGGTCCTGCGGATCCCACAGCGCATAGCGCAAGGGATCAAACTGATGCCACACCATCCACCAGTCCATCATTTCCTTTGTAATGTCAGGCACTTCGACCGTACTACTGATCACCAAGCCCCCGTCCTTCAGGGCGTAGCAGCCTGAGGGGACGGGAATAAAGTCCGGATCCATGATTCTGCGTCTGTCGGAAAACTCCAGCGTGTTCGCCGGATCCACGCGCAACTTCGTCAGTTCCTTGATCCTGTCCTCAACAGGCACAACGACCGGCTCATAAATGTACTTGTAATAGCTTTTTTTCTCTGCTCCTGGATACATAGGTACAATTTTCATCTTTTTCCTCCTCTCATGTTTTGATCCCTTTTATATGAAAATGATTGTATCTCATTCCAGGTTGTGATACAATAGTCTCACAACTTGTTGTACATTGGAGGCCGAAATGTATCATATTGCAAATGATAAACGAGCTAAAAAATCCGCAGATCTAATTGCAGACGGACTGCTCGCGTGTTTACAGGAAAAACACTTCGAAAATATCACGATCTCAGACATCAACAGGCGATCCTATGTCAGCAGATCGACTTTTTACCGCCTCTTTGATAATACGATGGATGTGATCAGCTACCTGTGTGACCGAATGTTCGAAAATTTGATCGAAACATTCTCAAACAAGGAATGGAGTGAGTCAGATAACCCCATTGTTCTTTTCTTTGAGGAAATCATGAAGCATGATCTTCTGATCGATATTTTGACAAAAGGAAATCGCTTGGATATCCTGTATGAGACCCATCTGAAATACAACCGCTACTTTTACAAGTTCTATTTGGATAACATGAATTTGGCAGAGGACGAAGCAAAGTGTGTGGTTGGCATCCTGTCCTCCTCACTGTGTTCCTTTATCACCACGTGGAGCGCTGAGGGCAAAAAGGATTCCGCTGAACAGCTGTATAAACGCATTCAAAACAGTTTCCGCATTATCGGTATCATGTATGGTATTTAACGGCAATCATTACTTTCTGCCTGATTTGCGGCGCAAATCCACAGTGTCATTTTGCTCTGTTCAGGTGGCAGGAGAAGAACTGCGACAGTCGAACAGCTGGCCAAGCGGAAATGCTATTGGATATGTTGACAAAGAGTGTTCCTAATGGGGTTCACCTTAAAAAGTTGACGTACAAGGCTATGCCTTTTAATGCAAAAGCGTTAATACATAGCGGCATAAAAAATGATCAGCAGTGCTGCCGGTCGCGAAAAAATTAATTTTTTCATTGGCTACTTGACGGGGCGCGGTTCATATGGTGATACGCTATTCTATTATTCTTCCATGACTTCCAACAGCCTCATACTTTAACCTCCCCATAGATCATTTCCCGGAGGATGATTTCCTCTGCCCGGTTGCGGATGCTGTTCATAGCACTAACCCACGCCATCTGGTCGGCTGCCTTCATTTCCTCGGTCACGCCCTCAGTGGCCTTCATCTGCTCAATAATCAGGGACAACCGCTCCTGCGCCTGTTCGTTCAAATCAGCGAGGTATGTCCAGAACTGGCCGCTAAGAATCAGGTCATTGTAAAGGATCGGGCGATGCTCTTTGAGGTAGTCACGGTGCATCCGTCCCCATTTACCAATGAGGCGCTGTTCCTCGGAGGACAGGGTAAGAACCGGAATATAATAATCGCCAATGAGTTCATACCAAAGGCCATTGTTCTCATCATAAATGTGTTTCTTCATCTCAGTCATAGTATTGATCTCCTTATTCTGGTATTAGAATCGCAAGTCTGACTCTCCAGAAATATTGGTAAATCTTTGGTAAATTTGAGATCGAAACACAAAATGCGCTTAAAAACGGGGCTTATGAGACGATTTGAGACTTTTCATCATGCCCGGTAAATCCTGCCGTGGCAAACGAATAAAATTTTCATATATCATTCTCCTTTGGCGTTTTATTCTTTTTTCTCCCCGTCCAGATCGACGAACCAGACACCTATGAGCGCACCCAGTATC
>JAZURG010000253.1:0-29817 GCA_045606145.1 Faecousia sp. | reverse complement strand
TCGAATGCAGAATGATGAAGGGTGGCTAACACATTTTGCTACGGGCGTGGCGTCCCAACTTGAAATTCCGTTAGACCGGTCCCCTTCATCATATAGGAAAAGCGAAGGCTATTAAACCCTCGCTTATATATTACCAACTTGAATTTTACGAAGAGGAACAGCACTATGGGTTTATTCAGTATATTTCAAAAACACGATAAGCAAAGTTGTCCGCTTACAACAATTAAGATTGGAGATTGGGTTACGCAGTATAGTGCTGGGTATTGGAAAGTTGTCAGTATTTATCCCAAGTACGCAGATGAAGACTACAACTATGATGGTAAGTCCTGGAAAAAGAGAGACCGACTTGGTGATTGGGTAATCTTAAAAAAGGGTTTTACACCTAAAATGAAGCCCAGCAATGCTTGTGAGTTCGTTGATGCGCAATGGTGCAAACCTGTGTCTAACGAAATTTTAAAAGCAATCGAAGCTGTATTTGAAAAAAACCCAAAAGCCAAGGAAAAATTTGAAAAGGCTCCAAATATGCCAAACCCTTCCATTGCAAGTGCATGGCTGGCACTTTCAGATGAACAGGAAGAATCCTTTTCACAACTTATTTCTAATTTACCTGAACGCTTCACTTCAGAACAATTCTGGGATTTTGCTTCTGAGTATCGAAAGTACATAGTTGACCCATCCAAGGCCACACATATCTTGTATCTGTTCAGCTATTTGTGGGAAATTAGTGATAATTTCGAACCGCTTCATTTTGGGCCGGAGCTTAAGAAGCTTTAATATTGAGTTCGGCAAATTCCAATTCACTTGACTGATGCTCCGGGGATTAATAACAATCATTGTGGTACACTTTTATCACTTGGGGTACAAAAATTTGTGCTGGGGTACAGCAAAGCACCGAGGGGTACAAATTTTGTAACAGGGGTAAATTTGTCAAATTGCCTCTGTAAATTGTATCCATAATTACCACCAAACCCAAAAAAGCAGATACCCACTTGGGTATCTGCTTTCTTGTATGTTGCGGGACTTGAACAAAAAAACGGCAGAGTTTTTCTCTGCCGTTTTTTTGTTATTGTATGGAACAGTGAATCTTTCGATCACAAACTTGCGCGATAGTCTCCAATTGCATCTGCAGTAAGAATCGAATTGGGAATCAAACGCACGTCACTAATATTTTCGCCAAAGCTCACGTTATTCACGGCACGAATGAAGTTTAACTGATACGGGATAAAACGCCAACCGCATTCGGTCTCTTGTCCGCCGTTATCAAAAATGCCATCAATCACCAGATAGCTAACGCAAGCCGCTGCATCCATGATCCATGCAATGTGATGCTTTTTGCCGTCACAAACATTGATCGAGCTTTCCAGAGTAAAGTTTGCTGCTTCTCCCGCGGCGAAGCAGGAAAGCGTGCCATCAGCAGTAACCTCTACCTTAAACCCGCCTCTACGCTTGTCAAATGCGTTGAGGACGCAGCTGCCCTCATTGAAGGTTCCCTCAATAATCCAAGTAGTTCCCGCATTTTCAGGAATCTCTTTCCACTCGGTTCTGTCTTGCTGGTTACCCTGAGAGCAGGTCTGCATAGGCATACCGCTGGCCTTCAGGTCTGCCATGGAAATACCCTCAAGCCTGGCACAGATTGTATCTTGGGTAAGAAGCGCATGCTGCAGCTTATCGCTTACGGTGTGAATTCTAGCAATCTGCTTCTGCGTTTCGGTAATCAATAGCTTTCCTTCATACTCAATCAAGTCGGGATAGCTAATGGAAAGGCGGCTACCTGTGGTGTGATATAAGATAATCTCGGGCTGACCGTAAACAAGTTCCTTACCGTTTTCGGTATCCACTTCAAAAGCGGGAGCACACCAAGCAGGATTACGGAAATCATAACCCATATTACCCACGTTGTGGAACCAATAGAGGAACTTTCCGCTTTGCAGCTTCCACAAAAAATTTGCCGCTCTCGGATGCTTGACAGGCAGACCGCCCAGGTGTTTCGGGATAAATCCGTCAGTGAAATTCTTGCCATCGTCATGGCTGACAAATACCAATGGATAACCTTTTTCCGTTCTTGACGTACAGAAAAGCGTACCGTCAGACAGCTTTACACAGCAATGCTCCTCGGTAATTCTATCACCGGGACGAGGCAAAAGTTCCTTTGCACCCTCCGGAAGGGTGATGAAGGGTGTATGCGGATCTTGCACGATCCCCCTTGCCACCAGAAGCACGCCCCGTGAGGTCTGAAACTCATACTGTCCCGGCACACCCAAAAAGGGTTTGCCCATCATAATATACAGATCATCTCCGTCGATAAAGGGGCGCGCAACGTTCCACATAAAGCGGTACTGCTTCCCTCCACCAGATTTAGGAAAGAAGGGATACCGCGTATCAAGATCGGTAAAGCCTATGTCCACGATAATTCTCTCCGACCAGGAAAGTCCCTTGTCGTCGCTGTATTTCATGCAGTAAGTACCGCCCATATCAAATCTGGAGCACTCAAATTCTTCTTTCTTGTAGTGGTCCAGATTGTAGTTGTAGAGGCAGTAGATCCTGTCGAAGCGGTCGCTTACGAGCACAGCGTAGGCAGATTCCCATTCCAGATCCTCCACAGGGGTGCCCTCACTCCAGGTTTTTCCGCCATCGAGGGAACGCATAATGGAAACGTATTGCCCCGCAGCGCCTTCCTCACCCGTTCCCGTGGTTGTTGCGCAAACGAAGGTACCATCGGACAACGCCACGATACTCGGCTGATCCGCATAGCCTCCAGCAGTGGGTATCTCGATTCCGTTATTTATAAATCTTGGATCGTTGTTAATCATAAGTACCTCCGAAAACAAATCGATATTGCACTTTTAGTGATATTATATAGATATCCTGCTGCTAATTATACTCGTGAGCGTTAGGGAAAAACAGTATCAATATTCCTAGTTTTTTGCGCTATGTTCCGTAACTTGAAAATATATTGCCAAAAAATTATTTTGGCTTATAGCAAATCATAGCGAGGGTGATGATACGCTGATCCAATTTTTTCAATAGCAGAGCATCTCATGCAAACAAAAAATAATTCGATACGCCTATCAGCGGAGCTATACATACCTGCAACACGATTCCAGTCTATGATTAACAAGTAACTTTTGCTTTGCTGGAAAGCAGCGTGTTTTCATCGGCTAATCTCTACATTCGAAGCTGTTATGCTAAATTTTTCTTTTTATAATAATCCGTTACGGTGTTATCTTGGATGCGTTGTTTTTCAGAGCATCCTATAGGACCTTATGACACTATGCTGAATTGGTTTCATATTCCACCGGAAAGGAACCATAGGTCATACCCACACATGAAGAACTTTTTAGTTTTCGTATAGTTCAACGGCATTCAGCAATCCGCGGAGATATCCGACGGCATTTGCCCGGGCAGTGTGTCCCCAACGGGTATCGGTGGTAAGGAACGGCACATGGTCATCCAGTATCAGCCCCCGATAACCTGCCTTGTACAGTGAGCGCATAATCCGGGCGGGGTTCATCCGACCCTCGCCAAGAAAACACTCCTGGAAGTCCTCCACAGTACCCTGCACATCCCGGAAGTGGATCATCTCCACCTTTCCCCGGGTGACAAACTCATCAATCATCTCTATGACAGCATCCTCGCCACCCAGCTGTGAGAAGGTACCGATACAAAAGTTAATACCGAAGGCCTCACTGTCAGCAATTTTTTCAGCCTTACGGAAATCATCAGCACAGATGAAGATTCGGTCAACTCCGGCAACATTGGCGACAGGAGGATCCGAAGGATGAACAATCAGCTTAATACCAGCCTTTTCAGCCTCCGGCATTACTGCCTTGGCAAAGTACTCGTAGTTTTTCCACAAGCCTTCTGCATTTGGGAATGCCGCCGTGCCCATATCCACCATATGCTTGGCGCTGACAGTATAGGCATTGACACCCTCTGCCGCCTGTTGGCTGTTAAAGGCAGAAACCCTTGCGCCGCCTCTGGCAGGTGCGGTAATACTGGTACGCCAAGCCCATGTTGGGCAGAAATGATGGCCTAAAACCGGAATTCCCACCTGTCCCATATTGTGGATCGTCTTGATGTAATTCTCAATCTGCTCGTCCCGTCCCTCGGTTCCCAGCATAATCTTATCGAAGAACCGCACAGGGACATTTTCAATCATGCTGAGCTTTAAATCGAATTTTTCAGTATATTCCTTCAGCCAAGTCAGTGCTCTAACTGTCCAGAAGTTCTCATCCTCCGTAGCAATGGGGGGTGTATTAAAATGAAACCCCTCCGAGCCCAGTTGTTTAGCCATAATCAGCGCGTCATCGTTAAACTCTTTAATGGCACCCATAATGATTTTCATAGATTAATACCCTCCTGCAAAGATACAGTACATACCGCTTTTCTGTTCATCGTTTTTTCCTCACTTATAATAATTGATTGGTTTTCCCGAGACACCCAGCTTCAAGGCATATGTTTTTCCGGCACCTTCTGAAGGCTCTTCAATGGATGCTGAAGTAATGAATAAGGTACTTAAATCCTCACCACCGAAGCAGCAACAGGAAGAACGCTTACAACACATTTCAATTTTTTCCAAAACTTTCCCTGTGTTTTTATCTATATGCAAAATACTGCCGCCGTCCCAAAGCGCCACCCACAGGTTATCCTCATGATCCAGGCACATTCCATCGGGTTTACCCCACTGGGCAGGGATTTCCACGAAGCAGCGACGGTTGGATATGCTGCCGGTTTTCGCATCAAAATCAAACAGCTCCACCATCTGTCTGGGCGTATCGATATAATACATTTTTTTGCCGTCGATAGTCCAATCCAAGCCGTTAGAGCAAGCACAGCCGTCAAACAGCTCCGTCAGGATGCCGTCACGCAGGCGGTAAAACGCGCCCTTTCCGTCCACTGAAGAGGTTCCTAGATAGAATGCACCGTCGGGTCCTACTTTGCCGTCGTTGAAGCGGTCACCTTTCACCGTGACAGGCTGGTGTGCGAGCTCCATGGTATCAACGCGGTACACACCGTCCTCCATTGCCGCCAGCACACCGCCATCTTCGCATAGAGCTATACAACCAACCCACTGGGGAAGGTCAATTTTTTCATATTCACGGCTGGGGTATTGGCTTTTATACAAGCACTTACCCCGGATATCCAAAAACCATACCGTATTGGTGCGCCCATCAAACAAAACGCCCTCTCCGACAATGCACTTTTCTTCATTCCAGATTTTCATCACACATTACCTCACCGGTTTACAGATAAAAACTTCCCGTACTGCTTACCGTTCACTGGGGAATCCCAGAAAACGGAGAATGCAGTCTGCATTATTTACTTCTCTTCATGCATACCAATGTCATTTTATCATTGTTTCAATTCCAGAACAACGAAATAAATGTACGTAAAATATCAGTATATCGACTTTTTCTGTACATTTTACGGTGTTACCCCCCGGTAACAGCAGTTGACATTTTTTTGCATGATCTGCTACTTGACAACTGAAAACGGAATGCTATAATGCAGGCAAGCTCTGTAGATTACAGATCTTGTCTCTACGTGTTACACTATCACCGGCTTTTCATGCTAAGGAGGTCCTTAACTATGGGAATCAACAGAACAGAAACGTCTATCATTTTCGAAAACCGCTATGTATCGATCTCGATCTCTCTAAAAAATGCTGCAGTTGAAAGCATCTTCGACAAGGTACACAGCAAGGAAATCAAGGGAGAGGATACCTATTTCTTCTGCCTCATCGCGCAGGATAAGAAAACCGTCGTAGCACCCACTGCATTGCGCTGCAGCGGCAACTGCATCACCATAGAGACACCTCTGGGTAATTTCCGGGTAGAAGTCACTGTCACAGATGAATATTTTGCCTTCGAATTAGTGGATGCTTTGCCAACTGTGTCCTATAAGGCACTGCTAGCCCATGGTAAATACGCATATGATTTCCGCGACAAGTGTAATACCGGCGCTATCGGCATTGCCATGACCTACTGGACAAACCCCTGTTTCTATCCCGACGCCAAAGCGTTGGAAACTAAGGGCGAGGTGGTAACCTCTCTGCGTTCAGAGGGTGCAAAGTACGGTCTGATTATTGCGCCCATTACGGAGCATAGGGAGATCATCAAACAGCTCTGTCTGACCATTGACAAGGATAAGGGTCTCGTCAGTGAGCATGGCGGCCCATGGGCCCGGGATTCCAAAAAGAATTGCGGCAACTATATGCTGGAGCTTGACAGTGATCTGACCTATATTCAGAACAGGATCCCGATGTACAAAAAGCTGGGTCTGGATCAGGTGGATATCCATCAGTGGCCCACTACCTTCCGTCAGGGTGACTTCAAGTACACCTACTATGACTCTCACGCTGATTTTAAGGAAAAAGTGGTGGATCTTCTTCGGCAAAATGGCTTGGGTGCGGGTCTTCATACCTACTCCCACTACATCGACTACAAGTGCGCGCCCATTTTGTCTGACCCCAAGTGGCAGAAGGATCTGGGTGTGCTGGAGACCGTGACGCTGGCAGAGGACATCGATGAAAATGCCGAGTTTATCCCCACCGTGGAATCCACTGAAAATATCAGCAATCAAGATGGTTATCTGTCCCGGAATACGCCTTTTATTTTGGTTGGAGAAGAGCTGATCCGTTTTAAAATGGGTCCCCACGGCTTCCCGGTTGCCCAGCGCGGTGTATGCGGTACGAAGCCTATGGCTCACTCTAAGGGTGAGAAAATCAAGCACATTGACGGTCTATATAGCATGATTGCCCCTGCCATGGGTTCCGAACTGTTTTTCAAGTTAGCAAGGGATACCGCAAAGGCCTACAACGAGGGCGGCTATGAGATGATCTATGCGGATGCCCTTGACGGTATTAAACAGCACTGTAACTATGACGAAGACCTTTCTTGGTACTATTTTGCGGCCTTTGTCCATGAAATCCTGAAAGGGTGCAAAACCACACCCATCTTGGATTGCTCGACCCACCGCCCCAGCCTGTGGTTGGCAAGAGGCCGGTTTGGTAACTGGGACACACCGTTCCGTGGCTTCAGAAGCTGGAACAAACAATATCATCTTCCCCAGAACAAGGATTATCTGGATTTGTATCTGCAGCCTTCTCTGGGTTGGTATTGGTTCTATCCCATGGAGGATAAGTACCCCGGTAATGCCAATACCAAGTACCAGCATACAGATGTGGTGGAATACATGGGATCCCTGGCAGTGATGTATAATTTCAATATGGTCTATGTGTGCATGGAAGAAGGCATGAATGACGGCAGCAGCGCTATCGACCGCAATATCGCCATTTACCGCCGGTATGACGAGCTGCGCAAGTCGAAATACTTCTCTGAAGAAACCCTCCAAAAGGTAAGAAACGGCCAGTGGGAATATTTCATCGTACAAAAGGATGACGGCCGGTATGTTTTCGTAGAAAAAGATTACCAGATCAAGAAGCTGTACGACCTGTGCATTGGAGTGCAGAATAAGGCACACTTCATGAATCCTTTCACTGCCCAGAAACCGTTCCTCCGTGTCGAATCAATGCTGTGCGCACGTGAAAGCGAACAGCAACTTCTGCTTGCACTGGATAGGGAGCAGGAACTGACGCGGCAGGTGCTGGAAAAGAAATTTGACGGTTTCATCGACACTTCCTCCAAGCTGGCAAGAAAGGTATCTATTTGCGGCAATGGCAAGAAAGGCGGTGCCGTTGCCATCAAGCTGTGGGCAGGCATTACTACCTCAAAGTCCTACGCTGAATATATCATCGACACTGATTTTGAAGGCTGGCGTGACTTTGAACTGTTGGAAACAGACACCGGTGAGCGCACGGAAGTTTCCTTTGCTAGTTCTTCTGCATTGGCAGGACTGTATGAATCCTACCGTCATAGCTTTGATTATGCACATGTGACCAAGATCGCTGTGGAGACCACCGGAGATATGACCGGTGTAAAAATGTCTGATATCGTTGCGGTGGATCATATGTACGAGGTACTGAAGAACCCCACTGTACGCGTTGGCGACAGCATGGTCACCTTCTGTTGTGAGCTGATGAGCAGCGATTATATTGAGTTTGACGGCACACAGGCCAAGGTCATTGACCGCTACGGCAATGAGAAGCCGGTGTACTTCACAGGCGCGCTGGAAGTACCCGCCGGCAGTTTCGAAGCGGAGCTGACAGCGAAGCCTCTCAATGGCGGCACAGCCAGAGCCCAGCTGACCTTTGGCTTTACCGGCCGTGAAATTGAATAAACAAATATGGCTGTCCGCATTAGCGGGCAGCCACTTTTGTTTACCATGAGTAAGATATCTTGCTTCTAAAATTATGTCATCCATACTGAAATCCGCATTTTCTGTTTCTATCTCGTTTTTGTTACAGTCAAACTCGATACGAAGTCAATATAGTTGTATTATGTGCGAAAATACTTTCTCGCAAAATGAGTTGTAAAATAATATAATCATATAAATACGCAAAGGAGGTTTTTTTGTGAATGTACTTTTAATTGGTGATTCTATCCGCATGTTTTATGAAGATACCGTAAAAGAGCAGTTGGGAGATGGGTATAACATATATTCCCCGGTTGAGAACTGCCGTTTTTCTTCCTATGTGCTCAACAGTCTGCGATTCTGGCTGGCAGAGTTTCCTGTACCGGATATTATCCATTTTAACGCAGGACTTTGGGATATCGCGGTTTTGTATGGCGAGGATGGCTGTTTTACAGGCCTAAATGAGTATGTAGAAAATATGAAGAAGGTTCTGCGTGTGTTAAAAAGCACTGGTGCTGCCGTGGTCTTTGCAACCACGACCCCTGTCAGCAATGAAAAGAAGAATCTCCCCGGCCCTATGCCACCTGCTCACAGGAATGAGGATATTATTCGCTACAATGCCGCTCTGTTGGAAGCATTCCGTGATGAAGGAGTCTATATAAACGATCTGTTTTCACAGATGTATAACGAAAAAGAAAAATACCTCAGCGAAGATATGATTCACCCCAATGCAGACGGCATAGCCCTTTTGGGTACTGCTGTTGCCAATGCGATCAAAAATTGTCCTGTTGCCAAGGGTGAACATGCAGAAAAGGCAGTGTCAAAAATACAACTTACCGAGAAAACAATCCAGTAATGTAGAAACATACTACGAAAAGAATCAACCGAAATAAACTGCACCCCATTTGTTAGATAAGTATGTTATATCATACTTGTACTAAGAAATGGGGTGCTTTTCAATCTGCATGATTGTACTGTTTCCGGTACTGAGCCGGTGTAGTATGCATGTGCTTCTGGAATTGCCGGATAAAAAAAGAAGTTGTAAAGTAGCCGCAGGAACTGGAGATTTCCCGAATAGGCAAATCTGTGTCGGACAGCAACACACAGGCGTAATGTAAACGCTGTTGAATCACATATGCAATGGGCGTTATGCCATATTGCTTCTTGAACTCCCGAATCAAATAAGAGGGATTCAAATGGACCAACTTCGAAAGATCCTCCAGAGAGATTTCCTCCTGAAAATGCATGTGAATATACTTGGCAATCATATCTGCAGGAGATTGCTGTGGTTCCAGTTCCGAAAACTGTTTGTGGCACAAATCGGAATTCAACAGAAACAGTAATTCTTTTACCAGCAAGTGAGAGGCCGTACTGTTACAGTTGGATTGCCCTGCAAGAGAACGATACAGGGAATGAATCTCGGACTGGTGAACTGGCACAAAGACATCAGGAAGTGCATCAATGAGCGGGTGGGTATACACCGGTTCCTGAATGGCTGCTGTGTTTCTGAGATAGTGCTCCAACGGTGTCTTTTGGGAAAAATCCAGAGTCAGAATGTAACAATGATAGTCGCCGATGCTGCTGGCAATCTGACCCGGACGGCGGAAGCAAACGCTCCCTTCCCTAATTTTTGTGACTCTGTCATCAATGATCATGGTGCGGTTTCCCTGAATGTAAAAATCCAGTTCATAATTCATGACCATGCGCTTCTGGGAAAAGTGGCTACAAGGTGCAACAAATTTTCTGCACTCCAAAACATTGAATTTAAGTTCTTCCATCCGTCCAAGTGTAATAAACACCATCTCGAAAGAGGTGGTGTTTATTATTTCTCCTTCCATCAAAAGTCGTATCGCAGAAATAATCATACCCATCCGAATATCTCTGCCTCATCATAGCAGTTCAACCGCAAAATGTCAACATAGTGAAACTTCACACGAAGATAATGCGTATATTTACATTCCGCAGAATGATAAAATACCATTAACTTGCTGAAAGGAGAATTGCAGCATGCGTCAACAAAAGTGTGCACTGGTAACCGGAGCTGTTCGAAACACAGGACTTGGTATTGCCAGAAAATTTCTATCGGAAGGAATTCCAACCTTCATTACCAGTCGGTCAGCGCAAGATGCCGTTTTAACCGCAGAGGTGTTGTCAAAAGAATTCGGTGTACCTTGCCTCGGTCTTGGGTATTCACCCCGGAACGCAAAAGCAGAAACAGAGGCCCTGTTTGCCAAAATAGCAGACCTTGGATACTGGGTAGACTCTCTGGTCTGTAACGCAGCCGATCTGGGTCGTTTTATGAACCCGCTGACCGTTGAGGCAGATCTATGGGAAGATGTAATTCTAAGTAACATCATGGGCTACTTTCTGCCTGCCAGAGAGGCTGCGAAGCAGATGATTGCAAATGGTTCTCCGGAAACCGGCACCATCGTCTGCATTGGTTCCATTAATTACCGGGATGCCCTTCCGGAGCGCAGCGCCTATGTGGCCAGCAAGGGGGCCATCCGTTCCTTGGTGAAAGGATTGGCATTGGATTTTGCCCCATACGGGATCCGCATCAACTGCATCGCGCCAGGCCCTATCTGGACCACCAGATATGAGGAAGCCGGACCGGAAGAAGCAGAACGTCGTCGAAATCTGGTTCCGCTAAAAACCATTACCACGAAAGAACAAATCGGAAACATTGCCTATTTTCTCTCCACTGAAGCTTCGCAAAATATGACAGGAAGCGTTTTGGTGGTAGATGGTGGCATGGATAGCCTGGTTGCAGGCGGCTATTAACAGATTGGAGGAGCGTTCCATGAAAAAGAAACAAATTGCTTATCATACCAGGTTAATCCCCATAGAACACTTGAATCTGCAAACAAAAACTGCACAAGCCGTCATTAATAATGGATTGTGCGATACAGCAAAGCCGGAAGTCTGTTCCGTTTTGAAAGACTACGGCATTGATGTAGTGGAGCTGCGTTTGGTTTGGGCGGAGCTTGAAAAAGAAAAAGGTGTTTTTGATTTCTCCAGATTAGAACGGGAGATGGATCAAATCCGGAAGGCAGGTATGAAAATCGGTTTATTCCCCTGGATGCAGCATCCGCCGAAGTGGGTGCAGGAGGATCCCTCCTATACAAAGCTGAAATGTCTGGAGCACAACGAAGAAACCACTTTGATCAGCCTGTGGGATGATAGGCTCCTGGACGAATATGACCGGCTGTATGGAGCAATCGCCGAACACTTTCCTAATGAGATTGATTTTCTTTATACCTCTGTTTATGGAGATTATGGAGAAGTGTTTTTTCTCGCTGGGATAGATCATTATTTCTTCTCCCCAAAACATAATCACTGCGGTAAATGGTGTGGCGACGAAAAAGCCCGGGCCAGTTATGAACAATATTTGAGGCAAAAATACACCACTGTTGAAAACCTGCAGGATGCATGGGAAACGACTTCCTATACGTTTGAAACAGCAATGTTCTTTTCCTCTAATGATAACTTTGCAAAAAGACATGATTTCCAGCTATGGTATACAAACTCCCTCCATGAATTTACAGATCGGGTCTGCGCCATTGTACGAAAGCACTTCCCTAACACCAAATCCGCTTTACCCATCGGCAATCCATACGAACCGCTGGAAATTGGACAGATCAAAAGCAGAGCTGCAAAAACGGCAGCAAAATACCAGTTAACTGCCCGCTGGACAGGATGGGCTTATTTTGGTGACTTTGAGTGGACTAATATCTGCGCCAGAAGACTTGCAACTGCCGCAAAGTTTTACGGAGCAGACTTCGGTGTGGAAGCGGCACTGTTTCTGGATGGTAAAACGGCACCTGCCGCCCTCTTTGAAGCGCTGTCTAACAGCGCCCAAATGATGCACAATGACCCAGGAAATATTATCCGTGGACTGGAAACCTACAAGCAACTGAAAGATGTGGAGGCACCTGACCTGTATCAATGCAGCACTGCTGTTTTCTATCCTCTGGAGGGAGAGCAATGCGGTATTGTGGAGATGCCATCCTACTATGAAACCATTGCCAAACTTAGAAGAAGCTTTGACTACGAAATCATTGACTCACTCTTGATTGACGACGGTATTCTAGAAAACATCGACACGCTGGTTTTTGTGGAAAACACTCCGTTGCTAAAGGATACTTATCAAAAGATCCTTACTTACGTAACTACAGGGCAGCTGAAGCTATACTGTACAGGACCCTGTATGCCTTATCTTGTAGATACCAAAGAGCAAACACCGGTTGATTGTGCCGTTTTGGGGAAGGAAATAACAGAAAACAGCAGAAAGCTGTATACAACCCGGTTTGCAAACGGTCGAATCACGTTTGATGCAGAAAGCGGACAGATTTCCTTTGATAAATAAAACATCTGCCATAAAGCTGCACAGACCGCAAAGCGTAGGGAGCATTTCATTGTGAAATGCTCCCCTCAAAAACTGTACCAATAGTTATAGCAGACCACCAGAACTATAAATCGTACCGGAGTTTTTGCTCCGGCACGATTTTCATTCTTAGGACTTTTGCATAGTTTCTGTCTGCTAGGGCAGATTCTTTTTGAACTTCAGTGGGCTAATGCCCATATGCTGCTTAAAAATTTTCGTAAAATACGAAGCGCTGGAAAAACCGCACTGCTGGGAGATTTCCTCTATAGAAAGAGATGTGGTGGTCAGCAGCTTTCTGGCCTGTTCCACTCGTTTTTTGTTGATGTATTCGCCAATGGTGCAGCCAAAGCGGTCTCGGAACTTTTTATACAGCACGCTTTTGGAAACATTGATCCTCTGCGCGATCAGCCGAATGGACAGCTCCTGATCCAGATTCTCCTGAATGAACGCAACGGCTTTTGTTACAATTTCGCCGGTGTCCGGCTTAAGCATATTTTCTGTCAGAATATGACCGATCACGATTTGCGCCAGATTCGCAATGCTTTGGGATTGCGGCAACGTAAATGTCGCCAATGCATCATAATCTGCTCGCAATATGACATCATCCTGAAATTGCTCCACAGGGAAATCCGGAGATATCTTCATTTGTCCAAAGAACAAATACCCCAGGATATTTTCGTTGTAAAAAATCGGAGACACGGTGTTCAATAATCCAAAGGGGCAGTAATCCTGCTGGCTTTGCTGACTGAGCTTACATTTTTCAAGAAGCTTCTTATCAAAGGCAATACAAGATTTTTCGCCGTTCTTATTCTTTTGAATATAGCGGCAGTAACTGCACATTTCGTTCTGGCTGGTACTGACAGGCATAAAGGAGGTGTCAAAAAGATCAACGCGGGTGCCGGTGGCGGTGTAGAAATCGTGAAGTACTTTGTTGATTTTGGGTACATCATATTGGATCAGCATGTCATCACCCTCTCTATGATTTACTATAAGCCAAAATATCATTTTGTCAATATATTTTCAAGTTGCGGAACATAGTGCAAAAAACTAGGAATATTGATACTGTTTTTCCCTACCTCTGAAGAGTACAATAATATGTATGAAAGACACGAAAAAGCTCTGCCGGGCGGATGGGATTTTAGGACAGATCACCAAAAACGCAGGCCGATAAATCATCAGGAAGGGAGCGTAAAACAATGAAAATCAAATGGGGTGTAATCGGTGCGGGCGGAATTGCCGACCGAAGAACCATTCCGGGCATGATGCTCTGCGACAATGCGGAGCTGGTTGCCGTTATGGAGATCAATATGGAGCTGGCCGAAAAATGCCGTGTCAAATGGGGCTGTAAAAAAGCCTATGACAGCGAGGCTGATTTGTTGGCAGACCCGGAAATCGATGCTGTGTATATTGCTTCTCCCGTGGTGCTGCACGCCAGACAGGCCATGGCTGCTGCTGATGCAGGTAAGCATATTCTGATCGAAAAGCCTTTGGCAATGACTGCCGAGGAGGGTCAGAAGGTGGTAGATTACTGCGAGGCAAGGGGTGTTAAGATCGCAGCGGGCCTTATGATGCGCTTCGGTTCCTATGTGCAGGCTATGAAAAAGGCAATTGCCGAAGGAAAAATCGGCAAGCCCGTTTCCGGCTATGCCCAGTTCACCTGCTGGTATCCGGATATTCCCGGTGCCTGGCGGCAGACCAAAGCCGCATCCGGCGGCGGTGCTATGATGGACATGGGTGTGCATTGTATCGACCTGATGCAGTATATTTTGGACAGCAACGCAAAGGATGTGGCGGCCTTCCACGACACCTTATCCTTCCACTATGAAGTGGAGGACAGCTCCACTGTTCTTATGCGTATGGAAAACGGCTGTCAGTGCGTGGTTCAATCCAATTTCAACGTTCCCGACGAAGCTGCCAAATGGCGCATTGAGATTTTTGGTGACCGGGGCAGACTACTTGGCTACGGTGTGATCGGCCAGGAAGATGGCGGCACATTGGATGCTATGTTCTTAGGCGAGCAGGGCGGCTATGTTGCCCAGCAGAACACCAACAAAGCCCAGGGACAGACCCTTGCGGTGGAATTTGGCAATGCCTACGCAAGGGAGATCGCCAGCTTTTCCAATTCCCTGCTGACCGGCGCACCTCTGGAAGTGCCTGCGCAGCAGGCTGTACAAGTACAGCGCATCATGGAGGCGGCTTACCGCTCTAATGATGAAAAAATAACTGTTACAATATGAAGGGAGAATAACACTATGGCAAAGAAAGCTTCTGACTTTCGCTACAATACCGGCGAAACCAAGGTGCCCTGGGCAGCCGTTGGTGAAAACTACAACGCTGAGGATCTGATGGCCATCGTTCGTTTTATGATGAAGGGCGAGGGTACGGAATATGATGCAGCGATCCGGGCAGTGGAAGAAAAGGTCTATGCTCTGGATAAAATCGCTGTTCCCCCCGCAAAGCTGTCTTTGGACGCTGAGGTTGCCAGAGCTGAGGAAATGTGCGACGAGTTTCTGCACACTGAAGGCTGTGTGTTTCTGACCAACTGCACTGCCGGCTTTGAGATTGCTTCCAAGTACGCAAATCTCCAGCCCGGTGACGAGGTCATTGTGCCCGCTATCACCTTTGCCGCTACGATGGCATATCCCCTATCCATTGGCTGCAAGATCGTTTTTGCTGACGTGGATCCCGTCACCTTGAATATGGACCCCAAGGATGTGGCAAAGAAGATCACCGACAAAACAAAAATGATCGTTCCTGTACATATTGGCGGCTACCCTGTGGATATGGATCCCATTATGGAGCTTGCAGAGAAACACGATCTGATCGTTCTTGAGGATGCCGCTCACGGCTTTGGTGGTGAATACAAGGGCAAAAAGCTGGGTACCATCGGTCACTTCGGTTCCTACTCCTTCCACGAAGTTAAGAATATGACCTCCTTCGGTGAAGGCGGTATTCTGACCACCACCATTGCGGACTTCCGCCCCGAGATGAAGCGCGCCCGTTTCCTGGGTGCTGACTTCTCCAAGAAGATCAAGAATTGGCTGTACGATGTATGCGCCATCCCCGGTAAGGACGGCAGCAGCTTTGTTGCTACCAACTTCTCCACCACCGAGATCCAGGGTCTGGGTCTGCAGCTGCAGCTTGCCCGTTACAATCAGATTCTGGAAGCCCGCGCCCAGGCTGCCGCTTATCTGACGAACCGCCTTTCCGTCTGCGATGCCATCATCCCTCAGGATCTGGGCAACGAAGAAATCAAGCCCACCTTCCACCTGTACAGCGTGATCATCGATCCGGAGAAGGCCGGCGGCGATGTGCAGCTGTTTAAGAAGAAGCTGGCTTCCAAGGGTGTTACAGAAATTGCCCACTTCGGTCCTCTGTACCGTTTTGAAGTGCTCAAGGAGCGGGGCTATGACGAAGATGCCATTGCGGCTACCTGTCCTGTGACCGAAGAGGTCTTTGACCGCCGGTTCACCCACTTCCCCATCTACGGTCTGACCCAGGAACAGCTGGACTACATGGCAGATGCCATTCTGGAATCCATTGACGAGATGCAAAAAGGTATTTGACAGAACAAGCTTTCCAAATATAAAATATAGGGAGTGTATCTGCCCTCTGTTATAATGAAAGATATCCATAAGGAGAAGCCTATGCAAAAAGATATTTTACTGTTAGGCAAGAAAATTCTTTGGGATCAGTCTGAGATTCTGATGGACTACCAGCCGGATGAGAACTGGCAGGAGCTGTGGGATGCAAAACTGGGTCACTGGGAATGCAGGAATGGCTATCTCATCGGCAGCGAGCCCGGCAATTTCGGCGGCATTCTGCTAAGCAGGGAAAGTTTTCCCGACAATGTGATGATGCGCTTTTCCATGTCTACGGTTCTGCCTGCCACCCGGGACTTAAACGCGGTATTCTGCACCACCTGGGACGATTCTGTGAACTATCTGAAAAAATCCTACGTGGTAGGTCTCAACGGCTGGTATGAAAACAAAAGCGGCATTGAGCGCTTCCCGGAGGAAGAGTTGCGTAGCTTGACTTCCCTCTATCGCTACACCCCGGGCACAGAGGTGGAGATTCTCACCGGTGCCATCGACGGACACTGTTTCCTGTTTGCCGACGGTGTCCTGATCCAGGAGCTGATTGACAGTGATCCTATTCGGGGCGGACATGTGGGCTTCTCCCCCTATTCCACCAGTTTGAAAATTCGAAACATTCAGGTGCGTAAGATTTGTTGGGAAAAACGTCAGCAGATCTATGAGCCGGAGTTTTAGCAAAACTAGCTAATAATAAATGCATAGTAGGCCAATTTAACACTCCTTACTGTAACGGACTGTGGTTGGAACCTTTTAGGATCCGACGTGCGGTAGAAGCAGCAAACCGATCCGCAGCATCCCTTACAGTGCAGCACATGCCCTTGGAGAGGGGCACTAAAAACTACTACTCTAATATAAGGAGCAACTATAATGAAAGGTTGCAGCACTTGGAGCTATCGCCCCTATAAACCTCTGCTGACCGATACGGGAGATATTTACATCTGCCGTGTCGCACCCGGTGAGGAATGTATCCATCTGGAATGGCTGGCTGATGAGGAAAAGACTTACAGCATATTTTACCGAAATCGCAATACCGACAGCTTTATTCTCTCCGGCACAACCACAGCAAATTGGTGGGATATTTCTGCCCTTGAAACCGAAACGGACTATGAATTCTATGTGCAGTCCGGTGAAGAAAAAAGCCGGGTTCGGCTGGCCAGGACAGGAAAGCCTGAGGGTATTGTTGTAAACTATCTGCACCCCGAAGATGAGGCCTACAGCTTCTCCGGGCACTATCTTTGCTCCCCTTCCATGGTGCGCCATCCGGATGGATTTCTTCTGGCATCCATGGATTTATTCGGACAGGAAGAACCGCAAAACCTTACCTTGATCTTCCGCTCCGATGACAACGGAGAAACATGGCACTATGTCAGTGAGCTGATGCCCTGCTTCTGGGGTAAGCTGTTCGTTCACAAGGGCGAGCTGTATATGCTCTCCTGCTCTACGGAATATGGAGATCTGCTCATTGGAAAGTCTACAGATGGCGGAAAAACCTTCAGCGCACCGGTAACGCTGCTTCGCGGCTCCAACGGAAAGAGAGGCAACAGCGGTGTGCATAAGAATCCTCAAAATGTTCTTCGGTACAATGGACGGATCTATAACACCCTGGAATGGGGTACATGGGCAAATACGGATTACTGTCATGCGGCTATGGTTATGTCCTGCGATGAAAACGCAGATCTGCTGAATCCTGAAAACTGGCATTTTAGCGAGCCGGTGAAGTTTGCTCATTTTTCACCGGAGCTTAACGATCTGCCCCTTTGCATGATGACCATTGAGGGAACGCTGGTTGTAGCGCCCGACGGACGGCTGTTCAACATCATGCGCTTCGGTAAATACCATAATGTCATTGCCTACGAAGTAAACCAAAAAGACCCAGACGCACCCCTGTCCTACTCTCATTTGATCAGTTTCCCGGCAAACTACTCCAAATTCATGATCAAGTACGATCCGGTGTCGGGATATTACTACAGTGTAGCTACCATGGCTACCGATCCGAACTACAGGGGGACGAGAAACCTGTTGTCCCTGCTGCGCTCCAAGGATCTGGAGCACTGGGAAGTAGTTACTGACCTGATAGATCATCGTCACGAAGATCCCCACAAGGTCGGCTTCCAGTATGCGGATTTCGAGTTTGAAGGAGACGATATTCTGTATTTGTGCCGCACAGCCATGAATCAGGCAAAAAGCTTCCATGATTCAAACTATTCCACCTTCCATCGAATTCAAGATTTCAGAATGCTCTCCCAGCATTGATGCCCGGGTATCGCCGGTTCACACGCGCCCTTGTTGACGCGCCAACTACCGGATATGGCATTTTTATGGAGAAGATTTAGTGTAATCTCAGAAAGGAACGTTAAAAATGATAGACTTCAGCAATTTAACTTTAAGAGAAAAAATAGGACAAATCGTTCTGATAAACGATCCTGCTGCTTTGTTTGAACAGTATGGCGGGTATGAAAAGTTTTTGGAAAAATACCCTGTTGGCGGCATGTGCTTAGGCCTGGATATGGTTGGCGGGCCTATGGGCGGTGTCGGCAAAGGCTTCAGCGTCGTAAAAGAATGGGAAAGTAAACTCAAAGTTCCTCCCGCCTATTTTGTTGGTATGGAGCCATGTTTTTTATCCCTTGCCGCAACAGGAAGCAAAGAGTTTGCCTATAAGCTTGGCGTGGAGCAGGCGATCTTATCAAAGCAGCACTATGCGCATTCCGCATGGAACATGGTTTGTGACATGATGTGGACGGATGCTTCTCCCATCAGCACAAGATCCATCGGCGACGATCCCGTCAAAGCCGCTGAGCTTCTGGTCGAGTTTATGAAGGGCTGTCATTCTGAGCATTTTGCTCCGCAGGCGAAACATTATCCCGGTCTTGGAAAAGAATGGGTAGATACCCATATCGCCAAGGTACAGTCCGAGTTAACGAGGGAAGAATGGGATCAAGCCTACAGATACATTTATAAAAAGCTGATCGATAACGGACTTATGGCCGTTATGACAGCCCATGTTTCTCTCCCCTGCTATCAATCGGAAAAAGAAAGAGACGCGGATGGAAATTACCTTACAGCAACCCATTCAAAAGAGTTAATCACAGATCTTCTGAAAAATGACCTTGGATTTAAGGGTGTTGCTATCACCGACGGCTTGATCATGGGCGGAAACAGTGGCGGAAATGTTGAAAATGCGGTAAAAGCATTTGAAGCAGGCCATGACTTCTTATGCTGGCCGGATGTTGAATGTATCGATGCGATCGAGGAAAAAATCCTGAACGGCGAGATTCCAATGTCCCGTCTTGATGATGCTTTGGAGCGTATTGCGAGATTCAAAGAATTTACGCAGTGTGATCAGGAAAGAAACACCGACATGGGCTACAAGACATGCGTAAAGCAGGAAATTGCCAGAAAATCAATGACCCTTTTAAATAACAAGAGAAATCTGATTCCTCTTGACAAAAATAAGATCAAAAAGGCATTGATCGTTAAGACCTCAAACTATCACGCAAAAAGCGAAGCCTTTGAAGATTTGGTCAAGATCCTTGAAAACCGTGGAATTGAAGTTATTACACGGGAGAGTGTTTGGATTCCGGAGGTTCAAGAACTGGAAAAGGATGTTGACTTAACAATATTTGCCATATTTGAGGGCGCAACGATCCAACCGGGCCCCATCGCTCTCAACGGTGACGCGGTCATTAATGTTTGGGGTTCTCAGGCAGCAGACCCAATGAAAACGATCATCGCAAATTTCGGAACACCCTTTACCTACACCTCATATTACAAAACATTCCCAACCGTTGTGAATGCTTACGGTATTTATGATGGTGTTTTCGATGCGTTTGTTGAAGCAATATTTGGTGAGATCGGTTTCGAAGGAAAAACGCCCGTTACTTTCAGAAAGTAACGGCCCTGCTCCATAATTCCGAACCCCAATAACGTCGTTTGTATAAATAAATTTGTTTTTGTGGTGATATTGTGAAAAAGTTGATTTTAGTTGCGGCGCCGCCCGCGTGCGGAAAAAACTATGTTTCAGAATTGATTTGTAAGGCTTTAGGCAACATCTCGTATTTCGATAAAGATGATTTGAGCATTCTGCTTCGACGTTCCTTTGAGCTTTGCGAAGAAAGTATAAACATGGATGGGCAGTTCTATTTGGAGAATTTGCGCTCTGCCGAATATGCAACGCTTTTTGATCTTGCTTTTTCCGCACTGCGTTTTTCAAATTTTGTGTTGGTCAATGCGCCTTTGCTCAAAGAGATTCGTGATATGGAATATATGTGCGGACTTAGGCAAAGGGCTGCTCAGCTTGGCGCAGAACTGATTTTGGTATGGGTAACTGCCTCAAGTAGTGTTTGTTACGAACGAATGAAGGTAAGAAACTCGGATAGAGACACCCTGAAGCTTGCACAGTGGGAAGAATACGTTCGAAAGACCGATTATAGTCTCCCAGCTTCGCTCAGGACAAGCGGCGCTGTTGATGAGATCTTCATTTTTGAGAACGAAAATAATGAAACGGCCACAAAATCTTTGCAAGCGTTTTTGGATACATTGGGAGGGCAGTATGCGAAATCGTGAGGAAATAATTAAAGATATCGAAAAGAATAAAATTATCGTTATCATGAGAGGCTTTACCCAGGAGCAGCTTATATGTGCCGTGGATGCTATGGAAAAAGGCGGAATTCGTCTTGTTGAGGTTACCTTTGATCAAACAGGCGCGGTAAGCGACGAGGTGACAGCGGCAAACATTCGGGCGCTTAAAGAACACTTCGACGGCAAAGTAAGAGTCGGAGCAGGAACGGTAATGACCGAAAAGCAGGTTAAGATCGCTTACAAGGCAGGCGCTGAGTTTATTATTTCTCCTGATTGCTGCAAGGGGGTTATAAGAAAAACAAGAAAACTCGGAATGGTATCTATTCCCGGCGTGTTTACGCCTACGGATGCCGCTAACGCTCACCGTTACGGAGCGGATTTCGCAAAGCTTTTCCCTAATTCCGAGGTTAAGATCTCATATCTTAAGGCACTCACAGTACCGCTTTCTCACATTAAATTCCTTGCTGTTGGCGGAGTCAACGCGGATAATATGAAGGAATATTTTGCGGCAGGTGCCAAAGGAATAGGCGTTGCTACCGCAATTGCTGACAAGAAGGCAATCTTCAGCGGGGATTATGAGGAAGTAACTCGCCGCGCAAAGCTGTTTACAGATCAGCTTTGATAATGCAACTGTATGAAAAAAGACAAAGCGTTGCATTTTGTTCTGTGACCACAGCAAACTCGCAATTGATTTTATGCTATAATTTTGTTCTATAACCTCAGAAAAAAAGCACTTGCTTTCGCAAGTGCTTTTTTTCAACGATGTGTTCCGCAAATGAAGTCGAAGGATTCCCCTACTAAAGAGGGGATTCTTCGTCACTTTCGTTCCTCAGAATGACAACGATTTTGTTAACTTAATGACATTCTAAAACGAAAAGACATTGCCCGTTTGCCTTGTCTTTTCAGCGTATCAAACAATCCGTATCAATCCGTCTGCGTATTCCCATCTGCCTGTTTTTCTAACCGCTTCTCTTTTTTTCTTTGCATGGCGGCCTTCGCCTTGGCATGCAGTTCCTTCAAAACACCCAGTGTCTTTTGATCATTGGGAAACAGCCACCTTAAAAGGCCGATGGCAATGGTGAAGGTCAGCAATTTTTCCGGAGAGATGGGCAGCCACAAAAAAGCCAGATACGCACCGCCTACCGCAGCCATCCAGCCGATCTCAAAATACGTACCCAACGCAAACAGCACGTACGACCAGCCGTTGGTGATCATCCACGCAATTAACACGCAGATCAGCAGTCGCGGGTTTATGATAAACTGCAACACCTTTTTGAGTTTCTTTTCCACATCCACACCGTCCATAAGACAACCTGTATATTTATAAATTATTACAATTTTATCTTTTTGTCAAATATATTATCCCGTTTCCCTTTTAGCAAATCCCGCCAAACAGATTTTTCATCTTTCCTCTTGTTTTTTTCTTAATCAGAGGTTATAATACACGCAGATTGAAATAGGAGGTCATATTATGGCTGTTAAGATTGAAAAAGAAACCATTATCGGTGATGTTCTGGATATCGCTCCTCAGGCCGCGCCCCTGTTCTTTGGCATCGGCATGCACTGCCTGGGCTGCCCCTCTTCCCGCGGTGAGACCGTAGAAGAAGCCTGCCAGGTTCACGGCATTGACTGTGAGTCCTTCCTGAAGCAGCTGAACTATTTCCTGGAAGCCTACGAGGCTGATCAGGCGGAAAAGAAGAACTGATCCCACATGCCGCCGGAAGCTTCCGGCGGCATTTCTTATGGAGGCAAACATGAACGTTCCCCTTTCCCCCAGACTTCGCGTCTGCTGCGGTTTTGTCGCCCCCGGAGAACGGGTGGTGGATGTAGGCACTGATCACGGTTATCTGGGCATTTGGCTGCTGCAGCAAGGTATCGCAAGCTCCGTGATCGCGTCGGATATCGTCCCCGGACCTTTATCCGCAGCCAAAGCCAATGCGGATAAATACGGCATGACGGAGAAGATGGAATTCTATCTTTCCGATGGCCTGCAAGCTGTCCCCAGAGATTTTGATACCATGGTCTGTGCCGGCATGGGTGCTGACACCATGATCTCCATACTGTCTGCCGCTCCGTGGATGCAGGACTCCCGGTACAGGATGGTATTGCAATGCCAGTCCAAGACACCCATGCTTCGTAAGTACCTTTCTGACAACGGCTGGCGGATCACAGAAGAAACCGTACTGCGTGACGGCAGATTCCTATATACCGTTATGGAAGTATACTATCAGCCGGACTATCCCCGACTGACGCCCGGAGAGAGCTACTTCCCCCCTGCTCTGCTGGAAAATCCATCTGAACACACAGCAGTATATTACCGTTGGGTCGTGGAAGGTCTGCGCATTGCCACAACCCATCAATCCGACCTATATAAGAAGCAGGTGCTGGATGAATTGATTGCTCTGGCTGAGACGCCGGAGCTGGCTTGGCTGAAGGAGGAAATTTTATGATCACTGTTGCCGATATTATGGCTTTCATGGAAACCCTGGCACCCCACTGCCTGAAAATGGACTGGGACAATGTTGGGCTGAATTGCGGGAGCAAGCAGGCGCCTGTTCACAAAATTCTGGTTGCACTGGATCCATTTGAGCATGTCTGCCAGGAAGCTGTGGATTGCAATGCCGACTTGCTCGTGACCCACCACCCCCTGATCTTTCGCCCCTGGCCCATGGTAACGGACGATGCCGCCATTACCCGGGGTCTTATGAACCTGGTTCGCCACGGGATCAGCCATTTCTGTGCGCATACCAATCTAGACTGCGCAGATGGCGGTATCAATGATGTTCTGGCCGACACGCTGGGACTCAAAGATGTGGAAAAACTTCCGAATGACGTGCATGGCATGCTCCGCTGCGGTAAAGTGGAGGAACAGGATCTTCCCACATTTCTGGCCTTTGTTAAAGACGCGCTCCATTGCGATGGTCTTCGTTACTGCAGCGGCGGTAAAAAAGTCCACAAAGTGGCTGTTGGCGGTGGCGGTTGCGCCGGCGGTCTGTTTGACGCGATCTGTGCAGGCTGCGACACCTTTGTGACTTCTGATGTCAAATACAATGAATTTTGGGATGCCCATGAGCAGGGGTTAAATCTGATCGATGCCGGTCATTTCTACACCGAAAATCCCGTAATCGCGGTGTTGGCACAGAAAATCAGGGAGAATTTCCCCGAAATTGAAGTAATTATTTCAAAAACTCACGCAGATTGCATGAAATTCTATTGATTTTTGCGTTATCAAGTGCTAAAATATACAGGCTAATTTTTATACTACCTTGAAGGGAAGAAATAGATATGTCCGGACATTCCAAATGGCATAACATTCAAAAAACCAAAGGCGCACAGGATGCCAAGCGCGCTGCCGCCTTTACCAAGATCGCCAAGGAGCTGATCGTGGCCGTTAAGGAAGGCGGCGGTATTACCGATCCCGCCAACAACTCCCGCCTGGCTACCGTTATCACCAAGGCCAAGGCCGCCAACATGCCCAACGACAACATTAAGCGCTGCCTGGAAAAGGCTGCCGGCGCCGGCGGCGGTGACAACTACGAGACCATTACCTACGAAGGCTACGGCCCCGGCGGGGTTGCCGTCATCGTGGAGACCATGACCGACAACCGTAACCGTACCGCAGGCTCCATGCGTCACCACTTTGATAAGTACGGCGGCAATCTGGGCGCTTCCGGCTGCGTTAGCTGGAGCTTTGATAAGAAGGGCGTGCTGGTCATCGACAACGAAGACGGCGACTACGATGAAGAAGAAGTCATGATGGACGCCATGGATGCCGGTGCTGATGACTTTGAAGCTGAAGATGATTGCTTCACCATCTACACCCTGCCCGATGACTTCAACGATGTGGTTGCAAACCTCAGCAAGTACACCTTCGCTTCCGCCCAGATCGAAATGGTTCCCCAGAACTATCAGAAGCTGGACAACGAAGATCAGATCAAGCTGATGGAAAAGCTCATCGATGTCATGGAAGATGACGACGATGTCCAGAACGTCTGGCACAACTGGGATCAGGACTAAATTCATAAATTAACGCAGGCCGTGATTTCACGGCCTGCATTTTTATTCGCTTTTATCGTCTTCGCCGGAAGGCTTTACCGGTTTTCTGGTTTTGCGGGTCGCCAGCTTCACCGCAACGATCGTGACCGCAACAGCAGCTCCAATCGGAATCAAATACGGCACAGAGGTAACCAGGAAGACAAATAGTCCTTCGGCACCTTCACACAGACGCTTCCAGTTTTTAGACAGGCCGCTTCCAATTCGCTGCCACACCGTATCCTCTTCCACCACGGTATATACCTGCACCTCGGTGATGTTGAGCTGTACGGTACCGTAATCCACCATATTGTCGAAGACGCGCATTTGAGAAGTATACTCTTCCAACTCCGTGCGAACATTGGTCAACCGCTCCTCAATGAGCAGCAGGTCGCTCATATTCTCCGCCTTTGCAAGTAATTCCAGCAGACGCTGCTGCTCTGTTTCCAGTGCGGTAACCCGACTCTGGGTGGCAACATAACGCAGCGTAATATCATCCGCGCTCTCCCGATAGCTGACCACATTGGTCTTTCCGTTGAGATGGGTCACAAATTCGTCCAGACGGTCTGCGGGGATCCGGATCGTCATATCCGCATAACGGTATTTATGAGAAGATGTGCTGCCGCCGTTTCGTGTCGATTTATTCTCAACATATCCGCCTAATTCCCGGATCCTGCTGTCAAGTTCACCAAGCAGCGCATCCATATCATTGGTTTCGGCTTCAATGCGCATTGTCCGGACCAATTTTTGATTCATCCCGCCAACCGAACCAGTCGCTTGCTCTTTTGCGCTCTCCTGCACAGATTCAGTCGGCGCATAATCAGCCATACTGTCATAGAGTCCGTCGTCATAGCGATTGAAGGCGCCATTGCTCGTAGTCTCTGATTTTGCGCATCCGGCAAAAGATGCCATCACCAGGAACACAACGCACAAAATCGCCAAAAGCTGTTTTCCTTTCATATCCATTTCCTCCTGTTTTTGTATTCTATTTATATAGTCGTTAATATTCCCAAAAGGTTACAAAAAAATGGCAGCGAAAGGGCGGACTCACATAGAGATTTATCCCTATGTGAGTCCGTCCAAGCTACCCTTACGTTCATTATTTTTCGTTAACCAGCGCTTTGATCTGTTCCATTTCTTCCGGAGTGATATCCTCGCGCTGCAGCAGAGCAGCAATCAATCCAACAATTTGTGGCATATGGCGATGGGAAAAGACAGTGGCTGCAAAATATTCTTCTCGTGTCATTGTGGGCAAAAAGGTACGTCCATATGTCTTGCTGCGCTTCACAAATCCCGCTTCCCGGATGACATTTTTCTGCAGCATACCATTGAGCAGAATGTGCACAGAGCTGTCCTTCCAGGATTTCCCCTCGGAACGCGCCAGCAAATCAGAACGGGACAGCGGCTGCCCCGCTTCCCAAAATACATCCATGATCTCCATTTCGCTTCTTGTCAGTTCCATATCCACACCTCCAGAAACATGGACTCATTATAAAGCGGTTGGAACATTTTGTCAATTTCTGTATTTGTAAAAAAAGGAAGAAAAATACAGTGCTTTTTTATTCACTTTTTTTCAATTATTATAATTCTGTTAACTTTCATTAAATATTAATTCGGTAAATTTTTCCAAAATTAAAAACCGGCTTTGACTGATGACGAATCTGTCAAAACCGGTTTTCGTTATTGCATGATCGTATCTGCCAAAATCTTTCTGTTGGCCTCCAGGTCTGCTACGATGACCGACATTCCACGGATGTTTGCAAACTGATAGGTTCCTTCCGCCGGAATATACTGTGTTCTTATCTCAAGGTTTTTTAACATTGGGAAACATTCCAGCGCCAGTTCCAGGATCTGCGCGTTTGACATATCCGTTGTGATGAGGCCCAGAACTCCCGTCAGCAAGCTGTGCATCTTGGCAAAGCTGATATGTCTGCTTTGTTCCACGATCGCCGTCAGCACTGTTCTTTGGCGATTGGTGCGGCCAAAGTCTGTGCCGATGTAGCGGATTCTGGAATACGCCAGGGCCGCTTTGCCGTCCATATGATTGATGCCTTCTTTCAGATAGAAGCCCTGTCTGTTCAAATAAGCCGCTTCCGCAGCTGTCAGGGAGATTTCCACACCACCCATCAGGTCTACGATCTTTTCAAACTGTGAAAAATCCACTTCAATGCAGCCATCTACTTGTATACCGAAGTTTAGCTTCAGCGTTTCCTGCAACAGCGGCATTCCACCCAGAGCGTAGGGCGCATTTAACCGGTTATCCTGGTATCCGGGAATCTGAACATACAGATCCCGCAAGAACGAAGTCATGGTCAGTGTTTTGGTCTTCATATTGATCGAGCAAAGAATCATCGCGTCAGAGCGTTGTCTTCCCTGCCCCGGCCTTCGGTCCTGACCGATCAGCAATATATTTTTGATGTGTTCTTCTTCAAGCACCTCAACGGGTTCCGTAGACCAGGTAACGTCTGTTGGATCCAGCACCGGGCCGTCAAAGCTTTCATCCAACGGATCCGTTTGGTTTTCGATCTCGTGCAATTCAGAAGATGACAGGGTTTCGTTCTGTGTGGGATATCTTTCGATCAGAGAAAGCATTCTGTCCAGGTAGATATATACTGCCAGCAATCCCGCAAGAATCAACGCCAGCACAACGCACAGCACTTTCAGCGCCGCTGAAGACCGGCGATTGTTTTTCCTTCTCATGGGAATCAATCCTCGAAGGCCTTCTCGATCAGCTTCCGATTTGTTTCGAAGTCACTGATAAAGATGCAGTCAACAATATTCTGGTCTTTGACATCGCCATAGTAGTAAGTTCCCTCTGCGGGAATATGCTGTGACTGGATCTTCAGATCCTTCAGAAGCGGTGCCAGCTCCAATGCGTAGCTCATAATTTCCGCATCCGACATATCCGTGGTGATCATTCCCAGAACACCAACCAGTGTGTCTGTGATCTGGCCCAGACTTGCGTTCTTAAACTGCTTCACAATGGCAGTGACCACATTTCTCTGGCGGTTGGTGCGGTAGAAATCAGAATCAATAGAGCGGATTCTGGAATAGCGCAGGGCTGCATCTCCGTCCAGATGATTCATGCCGGATCTGACAGAAAAGCCTCTGGCATTCATATAGGCAGCCTCAGCGCCGGTCAGTTCAACATCAACACCGCCAAGCAGATCAATGATTCTGGCAAACTGAGAAAAGTCAACTTCCACATTGCCATCGACCTTGACACCGAAATTCACTTCCAAAGCGGCATCGATCATTTTAAAGCCGCCCACAGGATAGGCAACATTCAGCTTATCGCTTCTGTAATGGCCGGGGATCTTCAGATACAGATCCCGCAGGAAGGATGTCATGGTGAGGGTCTTGGTTTCCTTGTTGATAGTGCAAAGCATCATCACATCTGTCAGGCTGTTTCTGGTACCGCCACGACGGTCCTGGCCCAGCAGCAAAATATTGACCACATGATCATTTTCGATGATCTCGGCATCTTCACTGGGCAGCGTGACATCGCTGGCATCGACCACAGGGCCCGAATAGTTCTGGTCTCTGGTTTCAACCGGCTTCAAAAGCTCCTCAATATCGGAAGACGAAAGGGTCTGCTCATTGGGTACACGGTTGATAGAGCCCAACAACCGGTCCATGAACACCGCTGCAAAAATAAGCAGCACTAAAATCAAAGACAGGATGACGCACAGGACAATCAGAATGCCTCGCCGCCATGATCCTTTTTTCTTACTGTTTTCCATAATCACACCTCGTATTGTGGATTGTCAATCCATTTCAGGCGCAGAATCTTTTCATTCTGCTTTGCGACCATATATCATTACATTACGCTTTGTATTATACTGTAGCGCTTGCAAAATATCTAGAGAAAATATACCCATAATATTTTAAAAATTCAATAAAAAAATAGTTAGAATAACAACTTCTATAGTTTATTCTTTAAGATTTCCATAACTTTTACTATAAAATCGCCATTTTTGGGTTTTTTGGGCAAGCCTTCGCTGTTTGCGCCGAAGTATGCCACCCAGACCGATGGATCGCCGTTTTTTAAACCTTTTTCGACAGCATTGCGGATACTGCGTTCTACTTGTTCACCGTTCTTGCCGAAGGGTTTTCCCACAGCAGGATACAGTTCTTTTGTTATGTATTGGGAAGGATTCTGTGCCATGAGCATCACAGCACGCAGCAAATACTTGCCTCCGCTGAGATCACAGGGGATCCCAAAATCACAGAGAATGCTTTTAATGGCAGCTTGCACAGGAGATCCATTCAAAGATTGGTACCGCAGCAGCGCCATTGCCTGCTCTGCTACATTTTGAATCTTACAAGGCTTTCTCAGTACATAAGCAACCTTCAGCGCAATGAGTGAATCTACCGCATAATCGCTGAGCATCCTGCCAAGAACGATCACCGCGGGACGAGATCCCGTTGCGCTTATCCGGCGCAGCAGTGTCATACCGTCCATTTCCGGAAGTTCCAGATCAACGATCAAAAGTTCCGGCTGCAGTTTCTGAAACAGTTCCCATGCCTGCAAACCATCATCGGCACATACAACTATATACTTTGAAGCCAGCACATCCCGCAGTTGGTTTCGGAATCCCTCCGTTCCATCCGCAATTAAAATTCTCTGCACTACCGCTCACGCTTTCTCTTTGCAATATACTTTTAGAATAGCATATTTTCCAAGATATTACAATGCTACAAAGCGGAAAGCGTTCGACATAATTCGACAAACAAACGACAGAAACCGACCTGCCGGTAATCCGACAGGCCGAGAACTGTTTTTACTCATTCTTGATAAAACGCTTTAAACGCTCGGCGAGGATAAATTTTGCCAGAAAAGGCCGACGACGCAGATGGGCTGTCGCCCTTCAAGGAGGAGAACGCATTCTGGCGGAATTTAGGCCGGCGTGCGTTAAAGGGTTTTATTAAGAAGGAGTATTAATCGTTACCTCCAAAGAAGGGCGGCAGATA
>JAZURG010000252.1:0-3319 GCA_045606145.1 Faecousia sp. | reverse complement strand
ATAGAGATGCCCATCCTGCTGCCGCGAAAGGAGAAGTCATCCCGGAGCTATATCCGTGGCTTCCTCTATCCCGCGTTGGAGCAGTTTGCACTTAACAGGGAGAAAATCCGATACCGGAACTGTGTTCTGATCTTCCGCCATGTCTATGACCGGAACCGTCCGGAACGGGAATATCGGGATCATGATAACATCGAGCTGAACACTGTGGTAGATGCTGTTGCCATGTTCTTTCTGGTGGATGACACCCCTCTGGAGTGTCGGCATTACTACTGCAGTGCAGCAGGAGATATCGAGCGGACGGAGGTATACATCGTTCCGAGAGCCGATTTTCAGCACTGGCTGGACATGGAAAATGACCCGCCAAAGATACGTCAAGAAGAATCCGAAAATTCCGCCCTTGGGACGGAAAAAGATACGTAAAAGCGGCTGTTTTTACGTAAATTCAAATGACGTATCTTTTGAAAAGCGGAAAACCGTTGAGCCGCAACCACTTTTTAGGAAAAAGAAAATACTAAATTCAGGCCAGGAGGCGAGTCCCAGTGCCCGAATTCAGAAAATCACTTAGGAGGTACAAATGATCACCATCAGACCGGGCAGTCATGTCCACACCATTCTTACAATCCTGTCCTTTGTGGGAGAGTTCCCTGTGCAGTCACTGGGCCTTCTGGGCTCCGTCCGCTCCTACAAAGATTTGATCTATAAGTTGACGAAAGAACAGGAGTTTCGCTTCCCGGACTCGGATGAACGGATCACCTGCAGACTTCTTACTGTCAGCGGCAAGGGAAAGCACAAGACCATCCGCTTCTACAAAGGGGGACTTCCCTTGCTGGAGCGGTTCGATAAAGAACTGTACGAGGACTATCTTTACGAATTTGATGAACACACCTTCTCCGGAAATTCCCGCCATGTGGAGCGCAATCATCTGGTTGCGGAAGCGGCAGTCATGTGCATGAAGGCAGGCATTGAGGCCCGACCTTTGAAGGTGCCGGAGCTGATGGATGAACAGGTTCGGCTGCTGCGAATGCCCGATCCCTACTTCTATTTTGCCAGAGATCTGAAGCGGGTGAATGCGTATGAGATGAACAAGATCCGCTTCACCAGACTGGCCGGGGCAATCACTTACCTTGGTGGATGCTATGCGGTGTACAACACCCGGGATGAAATCATGAACTGGATGGGCGACGGAGAAATGAAGATCAGACTGCATCTGCATTCCATTTTCAAGCCCCTTCACTACTATGATTATCCTCTCCGGGAAGCGGCAGTCATGTTTGGAAAGGACTACGATACGGCGCTGGAGATGCTGGAGGAAATGAAGCGAACAAAAAATCTGGATAACGGATTGTTCCACACTTTTAAGGATATTTTCTTCGTTCCCATGAATGACTTTGGGGTCAGGCTTCTACGGGTGCTGACCACATGGAACTGGAGAGAGCGAATTCTGAACGGTTTATTTAACGAGCGGGACCGTTCCTTTGACCGGGGCTCTTTTACCTACGATGCCCATGTGAATGGCGAATTTCAGATATCCTTCTTGGATGGGAATATCCGACGGTTGTTCCATTTTCGTGAGGCGATTCTGCATCGAGATTTGAAGTGCCGGGTAGTCTGCTATCATGAGCAGGTGGAGTTTGTTCAGAAGTATCTGGCAGATTTGGTGACGCTGCGTACCGGTAAAATTGATACGGTGGAAAGCTGGCTGGAAATCAAGCCGGTGAGTTTGCTCCCGGAAAAGTAATTGAGAATAACGTCGCAGGAAAAAATAGGAGGTAAATCATGGTGAAACGTAAAAAGACGCACGTTGATTATGTGCTGGAACGGGAAATCAGACATGCATATGGAGTTCTGGACGATTTGAGGTTTATCAGAGAACTGTACCGGGATGACAGGCAGGAGCAGGCATATGGATTCTCACTGATGACGGTGAAAGCTGCTGAAGAACTTGCCCTGAATGTCCGACACCTGGCAGTCAGCTTGAATGCTTTCGATGCCGAAAAGGACGTGCCGCGCATGGTTGATCAGACTTACAAGGTTGAGATCGGCTTTACAGAACACGAATATTTCTGTATGAGAATTCCACTTCTTATTCCGGGAAAGGACATTTATTCCCTCAGATATCTGAAGAACAATTTGTCCGTAGTGCTGAATAGATTTTTTGAATATAGGCAGGGAATCAAAAGCAGCCAGTCCATTGTTGTTTTCCGTCATGTTTATAATATCAGACGCGATCCGTGGGAGCGAGTTGTCCCTGCGGATGCAGAAGTAGAATGCGTGATCAAACTGCTTTTCCAATATGTTTTTGGGGAAATACATGCGGTTAACTTCCGGCACTATCATTGCTGTGCGTTGGGGGAAGGTGAACGTACAGAAGTTTATATCATTCCTCTTTCTGAGTTTGGTCATTGGCTAATCCAGGAGACCATGATTCCGGAGAAAGGATGGAAATTGTACGATTCCACTATGGAGGCGAGGAATGTGATCAACAAAAATACACCTTGACGAAATTACGCAAATATGCGTAAAAATGGGCAGGGTAAATAAAAGTCTCCTCCAGGAGAATATCAGATTCTCTATTCTCTTAAATTGGACGCAAGCGGTTTGCCATGTTGCTTGCGTCCATTCACATTCTGTGGTATAGTATCTGCAAGAAAGGTTATTAGCCGGGGGTGACAAATCATGGATAAGGACATCATGAGGTGTTTACAAACCATCACGACGGAAGAACAGGCGATACTGGACGGTAGAACAACTATTGACCGGAATCTCTATATGCAGGGACAGGGGAATACCATCAATGCGAAAAAACTCCTGGCTGCAGGCAAACTGATTACCATTCGTCCCCATACTCGTTTTATCCATTTCCCGGAGCATACCCACGACTATGTTGAAGTGGTGTATATGTGCAGCGGCGAGACGACCCACATTGTGAATGGAAAAGCAATTCAACTGGAACAGGGTAACCTGCTGTTTCTGAACCAGAGCGCCACCCATGAGGTCTGCCGCGCAGGACAAAATGATATCGCCGTTAACTTTATTGTTCTGCCGGAATTCTTTTCGGAGCCCCTTTCTATGATCGGTGAAGAACCAACGCCACTGCGAAAGTTCCTGGTTGACTGTCTATGTGTCAGAAATTCCGGTGCAGGGTATCTCTATTTCGATGTTTCCGAGGTAAAGTCCATCCAGAATCTACTGGAAAACCTTCTATGGATCCTGATTCAGGAGACTCCCAACAAGCGAAAAATGAGCCAGATGACCATGGCGCTGGTCCTCTTGCAGTTACTGGCCCACACGGATTCCCTGACCACCGCGGACCCGAAGG
>JAZURG010000251.1:0-7388 GCA_045606145.1 Faecousia sp. | reverse complement strand
GTGGGTAGCCATCTCCTTGGTAATTTCATCCTCACTGTCGCTCTGCTTGCGTTCTTCCCTTGCTTCTTCATCAGCAACCTTCTGCAGATGTTCTTCTTCAGACAAACCTTCAGAATTGCCCAGAATTGCCTTCATTTTCTTGCTGGCCTCGCCGGTCTGAGAAGAGTGCGCTTCATCCACAATAATTGCAAAACGCTTGCCGCTCAGATCATCCACTTTTTCAAGAATAAATGGGAACTTCTGAAGTGTTGTTATGATAATCTTTTTGCCCGTATTCAATGCATCTGCCAGCTGTGCGGCATTGTTGTCGATCTTGACAACGACACCTTCCACGTGTTCAAACTGATAAATTGTATCCTGAAGCTGCTTGTCCAGAACCAGTCTGTCTGTAATAACAATAATGCTATTAAAAACAACCTTGTCATTCTTATCATGCAGATTGGACAGATGGTGGGCCAGCCAGGAAATAGAATTGGATTTGCCACTGCCTGCGCTGTGTTGAATCAGATAGTTATGCCCAGTTCCATTTTTATACACATCGGCAATCAGTTTTCGGACAACATCCAACTGATGATACCGGGGAAAAATCATAACAGACTTCTTGGGATTCTTTTTGTCTTCCTGCAGATGAATAAATCTCTGAACAATATCTAACAGACTGTCTTTCTGCAGTACATCTTCCCACAGATAGGAAGTCCGATATGTTCTGGTACCAACGGGGTTACCCTTTCCACCGTTATTTCCCTTGTTGAAAGGAAGGAAATAGGTATTGATTCCATTGAGTTTTGTAGTCATCCATGCTTCATCGGTATCTACTGCAAAATGCACCAAGCACCGGGATTTAAAGGAAAGCAGCAGCTCCCGGGGATCACGATCTTTCATGTACTGCCGTTTGGCATGATCCACAGTTTGACCGGTAATCGGATTTTTCAGTTCCACCGTCACTACAGGCAGACCATTGATAAACAGGACTACATCAATGGAATTCTCATTTTTCAGGCTGTAATGCACCTGACGGGTGATGGAAAGAATGTTCTTTTCATACAATGCCTGACTGGTCTGGTTCATACCACTGGCAGGCTTGAAGAAACACATGGAGAATTTTGCCGGGGCATCCACGATTCCGTGGCGCAGAACATACAGCATTCCATGGGTATCCAAATCCCGATAGAGCTTTTTCAAGAAGCCTGTTTCAACATTATCGCCATGCTTCTTGCACAGCTTGGCCCACTCTGCGGGCTGGCTTTCCCGGAGGAAGCGGAACAGCAGCTTGGTATCAACTGCAAACTCCCGATTGTAATCATGGGGATCGCCTTTGATATATCCGCCGTGGTCAAGCAGGCTGTATTCAATTTCACGCTCAAAGGTAATTTCTTTGGTTTCGATTGCCATTCCTGACCACCTCCTTATTTTTTCTTTTCAATTACCTTGCTCATGCTTTTTATCTCAGCCGCTATTTTTTCCTCTTTCTTCTCAATCTCATCAAGGATTTTTGCTATTTTTTCCAGATATCGAGAATCAGATTCGTTAAGCTTTCTTGAATTCTTCTGAATTGAGATATCCACACTGAATGTCTCAGTATTCTTTTCTGTGGTTAGCTCAACAGTTACGGTTGTGGCATCATCATTCAGTTCGATCTTATCTGATAAAACGATTTTCGTGTCAGAGACATGTAAAAAGTAAGCAATGGGGATCAGATAGTCTTCTCCGGGTTTCAGGAAAGGAATTATTCCAAATTCCACGCCTTGAATTTTTACCTTAACATTTTCTGCAACTGTATTGCCAGAGTTATAAACCTCAATATACAAATTGCTGTTACCACTTGCCGTATGGCGCTCAATGCTTTTACAGAAAAGCTTGACTGTCTGCTTTGTTTGAAAGAAGTATGTTTTAGCAGCAAAAAAGAAAAGGCCGATGGTTAGTACAATAAAAGCCACGTAGTAAATAATTTCCCATTGTTCTGTAACCAGTCCAAAAATATGGTAATTACTCATTCTACTGCCACCTTTCCGGTTACCACCTCGGAGATGATGCTCTGGCGGTACTCTTTTAATTTTTCAATCTGCTGTTGAGTCAGCGTAATCAGTTCGTCGATATCTTTTACACGCTTGTCCAGATATGCCACGATCTCATTCTGCTCTTCTAACGGAGGAACCACAACAGGAATTTTGAAGAAGCTCACTGGGTACAGGCGCATCCGATGTTCCGCAATACCTGTGGAATAATTCTTGAAAATTTCCATGTACATCGGTGTTTTGAACAGATAATACAGATATTGGGGATTGGCTTCCTGACGAGTGTAATAAATGCAATATGCCGGAGAAATTACACCATCGTAGTCGGAGATACCATAGCTGCCGTCTTTGGCACGCATGATGTTCATAACCAGATCACCCTTACGAACCACCTTGTAGCCTTCAGTAGTTTCAGCAGGTGCAACCGTTGCAAGGTTCATTTCCTCAGCCTGGGATTGCAAGATCACACCCAGATGCTTGGTGACACTCAGTAGCACCGCATCCGGTTCGCTGCACTTGATATTTCGTTCTGCAAACAGCTGATGATTGGTTAGAATCTGCCAGTGGGCTGGAACTTCACCAAGCCAATCGATGCCGCTGTTGCACATTTCAACCGAGAAATCTATTCCTTTTGTAACCGCTGTACTTATTGTGGAAGTTCTCTTTTCTTGCAGCAAATCGATAAGCTCGTTTTTCTGATCAATCACTTTGTTGATGGAAGTGATGCGTTTGTTGAGGTATGCCGAAATCCGCTTCTGCGTTTCCAGTGCTGGAAGTGGTATTTTTATACGATTCATAGCCGACTGCGTTAACTTGTTAAGGATTGCTCCATTGATATATTCTTTGTAGTCAACAGCATTCAGAGCGTGAACAATATATTCGGCATCCGCATTTGGTTTTGCCCGTAACACATGAATATGGTTATTGGCCCATATCGGTTCTGTAATATGAAATGCAACTGGACGTGTATAGTCAAAAAAAGGAGCTCCATCTTCACCCAAAAGAATTAGTTCTTCATCAAATAGTGCCCTATCAACATAATCCACAATGTTGCCTGCTCCCCAGTATGGAATGTCTCCCTGCATCTCAGCACGTTGGGTAGTTTCAACGGGAATTCGTTTTCCATCAAGACATTCAACAGAATGACGCAATGCGGAAATGTCCCATGAAGCAGGTACTTTTCCTATCCATGGAATGCCACTATCCTTGTATTCTTGATATTGTTTCATTCTGCAAACACCTCCGCCAAACTCGCTTGAATACGAGCCTCAAGGGCTTTGATGTCCTCCATAATTACGGAGCTGTCACGCAACGGAGTGAATTTATAGAAATAGCGGGTGAAGGGAATTTCATAGCCGATTTTGGTCTTGCTTTCATCGATCCATGCATCCGGAACGAAGGGCAACACCTCACGCCGGAAATATTCGTGGATATCTTCCTTCAGTGGCACCATCTCGTAGTCACGGAGAGAGGCATCCGCTTTTTTGTTGCCCTTTCGATCTGTCACCGGAGTGCCATCCTCATTCAGCAAAGGACGCTCCACCACGATTTTACGATAGCCGAAATCGTCATTATCCAGATCCATGTAATTCCCATCCGGCTCATAGGTGCTGTACAGCCGGACCAATTCTGCACGGTTTTCCGGACTAATCATATTACGCTTATTGCCCAGGCCTTTGCGCATCTTCTCATAGAACTCCGCACCGTTGATCAGACGGACCTTGCCTTTTCTGCGTGCCTCTTTCCGGTTTGTCAGAATCCAGATATAGGTAGTAATGCCGGTGTTGTAAAACAGCTGATCTGGCAGACCGATAATGGCTTCCAGAAGATCGTTTTCGATAATCCAGCGGCGGATCTCACTCTCGCCGCTTCCGGCATCACCGGAGAACATGGGAGAGCCATTGAAGACGATACCAATGCGGCTACCGCCGTCTTCAGGAGCATTCATCTTGGAAATCAAATGCTGCAGGAACAGCAGAGAACCATCGGAAATGCGGGGCAGACCTGCACCAAAACGGCCATTGTAGCCTTTACTTGCCGCTTCATTTCGAATGAACTTCTCGACTTTCTTCCATTCCACACCAAATGGAGGGTTGGACAGCATATAGTCGAAGGTCTGTGTTTTGAAACCGTCCTCGTTAAAGCTATTGCCCAGAACAATGCGGCTATTGGTGTTGCCTTTCAGAATCATATCAGAACGGCATGTAGCGTAGGTTTCGGGATTTAGTTCCTGTCCAAAAGGAATAACCTTGGTGGTTGCATTCAGCGCCTGCATTTTATTCTGTGCAACAGACAGCATACCGCCTGTACCGCAAGCCGGATCAAGAATGGTGATAACTTTACCGTCGGTTGTGGAAATCACATCCATGTCTGGGTCAAGCAACACTTCCACCATCAATTCAATGACTTCACGAGGTGTGAAGTGTTCACCGGCAGTCTCATTGGATTGTTCAGAGAACCGACGAATCAGTTCTTCAAACATATAGCCCATTTCCAGATTATCAATCTGGGTATCACTCATATCAATCTCGGCGAAACGCTGCACTACCAGATACAGCAAATTTGCACGAGAGAGTTTATCGATCACACCGAAGATTTCAAAGTTATCCATGATCTCACGGACATCCTCAGAAAAACCATTTATATAATCACGCAGATTGGCCTCAATGGCGTTACTGTCGTCCATCAGCTTCTCGAAGTCAAACTGGCTGATGTTGTAATAGTCATGGCCAGTCATGCGCTTAAAGATAGGACGCTTGTTGCTGACGGTCAGCGTCTTGTTTGCTTCCAAAATCTTTGCTTTGGACGGTGCCAATACGCAGTCAAAACGGCGCAGCACGGTAAACGGCAGGATGACCTTACCATATTCACTCTGCTTAAAATCACCACGGAGTAGGTCAGCGATACTCCATATGAAATTTGCCTGTTCGTTGATATTCATTATATATCTGCTCCTTCTGCTTTGAGCCTCATGTATCGCTCGTATGAGATAACGACGTTCTGCGGCTTGTTTTGCTTGTTGACAATTAAGACCTTGTCTTGTTCTTTGACTTCCTTAAAGATCCGGGAAGCCTGCCCCTTTTGAAATGTCGTAATTGCTTCATAATCCGGAGTAACATTGGAAGATACTTTCTTTTTCGCCACAAAACCACCTCTTTTCGACGAAATTTGTCAGCATCATTATAGCATAAAGTCATTACTTTTAGCAAGATAAAAGACTTCATAAAAGTAATGACTTTTAAGCTATATTCTCTAGTAAGTATTAGGCACAAAAGAAAAAACACCCTATCCTACATCCGATTTTTGCTCGGGTGTAGGATAGGGTGGTTTTTGTATTCAATTACAATCCTCCAAAAGTTCCAGCATCAGATGTGCCCCGTATTGGAGGCCATCCAGAAATGCTTTATGCTCATATGCAGTACAAAGGCTACAACAGAGGTTGAACACGGTATTGTTATCTTCTAACGGTAAATGTCCCAGAAGATCATCCAGTTCCCGGAAACCATCTCGTATATCCGGTGGGTCGGATTCATGGGATTCTTGATAAGCGTGGTAGAGTTGGTCCAGGACTGTTTCATAGTCACTGTCGCCAGGGTCAAAGGGATGCGCTTCGATATAGATTTTCAACCGCCGGGCGATGTTATCCATTGTAGATCAGCTCCTCTCTGACGATTTCTTCCGCTCTGGCAGAGATGTTGTTCACTTGCTGCGTCCATACTATGGGATCAGCAGCTTTCAATTCTTCTGTGATACCCGCTGCGGATTTCATTTGGGTAATCAGGGTTTCCATACGCTGCTGGGCCTGCTCGTTTAAGTCGGCAAGGTATGTCCAGAGGTTACCGGACAGAACCAAGTTGTTGAACTGAACCGGATGGTATTCTTTGAGATAATCCCGGTGCATACGGCCCCATTTTCCAATAGGTCGGGTTTCCTCCGGCAGCTTCAGGTCCGGGATGAGGTAATCCCCGGAGCGAATGTAGTTGATATTCATGGTCGAGCCTCCTTTGATTAGTTTGTACCATGATTGTACCGCTCCGGCAGCCAACAGTCGAATGTGCCGTAAAACAGAAAAATCCCGGGTTACCAGAAATGGTACCCCGAGAAAAACTTATTCAGATAAAGACCTCACAAGTAAGATCTTCCCACTGAGAGGGTCTTAGGTACTGACCCTTGGCTTTTCTGTATGCAGCAGCTTCCTCGTAACCGATGGAAAACTTGAAGTACAGATTAGGCCTCCCCAGTTTTGATAGCAGCCTGAGCAGCGGCCAGACGTGCGATGGGCACGCGGAAGGGGGAGCAGGAAACGTAGTCCAGGCCGATCTTGTGGCAGAACTCGACGGACATGGGGTCGCCGCCGTGCTCGCCGCAGATGCCGTAGTGCAGCTTCTTGCCGGAAGCCTTGCCCTTGGAGACAGCCATCTCCATCAGCATGCCGACACCGGTCTGGTCCAGCTTGGCGAAGGGATCGTTCTCGTAGATCTTGCCTGCGTAGTAGGCATCCAGGAACTTGCCTGCGTCGTCGCGGGAGAAGCCGAAGGTCATCTGGGTCAGGTCGTTGGTGCCGAAGCAGAAGAACTCAGCTTCCTTGGCGATCTCGTCTGCGGTCAGGCAGGCCCGGGGGATCTCGATCATGGTGCCGACCTCGTACTTCAGCTCAACGCCTGCAGCAGCGATTTCAGCATCAGCGGTCTTGACCACAACGTCCTTGACGAACTTCAGTTCCTTCACGTCGCCAACCAGGGGGATCATGATCTCGGGAACATTGTTCCAGTCGGGATGACGCTTTGCAACGGCAATGGCTGCACGGATGACAGCCTTGGTCTGCATAGCAGCGATCTCGGGGTAGGTGACGGACAGACGGCAGCCGCGGTGACCCATCATGGGGTTGAACTCATGCAGGGAAGCGATGATGTCCTTGATCTGCTGAACGGTCTTACCCTGAGTAGCAGCCAGAGCGGCGATGTCTTCCTCAGTGGTGGGAACGAACTCGTGCAGAGGGGGATCCAGGAAGCGGATGCAGACGGGGTTGCCCTCCATGACCTCGTACAGGCCCTCGAAGTCAGCCTGCTGCATGGGCATGATCTTAGCCAGAGCAGCCTCGCGCTCCTCGACGGTGTCGGAGCAGATCATCTCGCGGAATGCGTCGATACGGCCTTCCTCGAAGAACATATGCTCGGTACGGCACAGGCCGATGCCTTCTGCGCCCAGCTCCCGGGCCTTCTTGGCATCGCGGGGGGAGTCGGCATTGGTGCGGACCTTCAGGGTGCGGTACTGGTCAGCCCAGCCCATGATGCGACCGAACTCGCCGGCGATCTCAGCATCCTTGGTGGGGATCAGGCCGACGTAGATGCAGCCGGTGGAGCCGTCCAGGGA
>JAZURG010000250.1:0-75840 GCA_045606145.1 Faecousia sp. | reverse complement strand
CCACAGTGTGGAAAGTCTGATGGGTATGGCGGGCTATGCCTTTACTCAGGGTGCGGACAAGTTCTATTTGTACAATGTGTTTGATCACCATGAGGATATGATCACGCCAGAAGATAAGGTGGAGGAAAACCAACTCTACATCGTGGGCAGATGTACAGATGCAAAGGGCCGCTATACATTGCTCTCCCATGCGGGCAGCATGGAAAAAATTATGAAGCGCCGCCGCAAGTGCGTTTTGAGCTATACCGATACCTGCGCTATCGGTGATGTAGTGAAGGCGGTCCTGCCGGTGACTTTGACCAAGGAGGACAGCTTGCCCACCTATTTGAAGATCAATACCGGTAGCCTCCTTCCCACGGAAAAGGTATACCTGCGCCTGGCAACCACCGGCGATGTCAGCAAACTGGAAGTTTACGTCAACGACAAAGCCGCCCAGTATGTTGGAAGCGAGGATGTGGGATTCCCCAAGGGTACGCCCAATCCGGTACATAAATATCTGGTATCCAGCGATGGCTACAGCCCATGCGCGCAAGTTGCTGAGTTGATCTACCGGGGTGAAGGCAAGCTGGTGATCGACTATGCGGATATGATCGTGGAACCGTAAAAAGAATTTACATGTAGGAGATCTGCGAATATGCCGAGGCTTACAGCAGATTGGTCCTTAGCATGGACGAGTATACAGTTTATAACCCCACAGTCTATGCGCTTTGGCTAGATAAGCTAGCTGTATTCTGGAATCAGGAAACCGCAATGTACTGCATTAAGCCGAGTGAACAAATTATTATTTAAAAGGAGAAAAATATATGGATACTGTTGACTTTTTGGGACACAAAGTTTCCAAGCTGATCGTTGGCGATAACTCCTTTAACGGGCATTCTTACATTGACAACCACATTCCCGGGCGGGAGATGATGCTCTACCATACAGAGGATAAAATTCTGGAAGCCATGCACCAAATGGAAGAACTGGGGATCAATACCATGCTGCCGCTGGCGGATCCCTATATGATCCGGATCCTGCAGCATTACCGCGCTGATGGCGGCAAGATGAACTTCATTTTCCAGACCTACGCACCTGTAATGAACGAGTACAGTCTGCCGGTAACGATGCGGCAGATGGGCTCGGTGGATCCTATTGGTGTGTACCTTTCCGGCACATATAACGATGTTCGCTTTGAGACCGGCAGAAACGCTGAAATCGTGAAAATGCTGGGGAATCTGCGTGAGATGGGGATCCCTGTGGGCATGGGAACCCACCACCCGGAGCTGATTCAGCTGAGCGAGCAGGAAGGCTGGGATATCGATTTTTACATGGCCTGCATGTACAATCTGCGCAGAGACCGTGAGGGAGAAGAAAGCGGCTTCCTGACCGGCAAGAGTAAGAAGGGAATTACCAATGTCTATCCTAGTGACCGTCCGATCATGCTGGAAATGCTGAAAAAGGTGGAAAAGCCTATCATTGCCTTTAAAATCTTCGGCGGCGGACAGATGCTGGTGGAGAAAACAGAGGCAGAACGGCGCGAGCTGATCGAGGATGCATACGATACTATCTTTACCTCTCTGAAGCCGAATGATATTGCGGTTATGGGTGTTTTCCAGAAATACCACGATCAGCTGACGGAGAATGTCAGTGTGTATAACAAGTGGTACAACGAGAAACGCGCCAAGTAATATTGGGAGGATCTGTATGCTGAAAGTAGCGATTATTGGCGCCGGCGCCATTTCCAAAAGCCATCTCAGAGCCTATCAGCAGTGCGGCGTCGCGGAAGTAGTCGCCATTGCGGATCTGAACGAGGCTACCGCCAAAGCGCAGGCGGAGCAGTATCAGATTCCACGGTACTGCTGTGACTATCACGAGCTTCTGGCGGATGAGACCATCGACGCAGTGAGCATCGTGACCCCCGGCTTTACTCACGGGACCATCGTAAAGGAGGCCCTGCTGGCCGGAAAGCATGTCCTGTGCGAAAAGCCCCCCTGCATCAGCGGCAAGGAAGCAGAGGAATGCGCCGAACTGGCCCAGAAGACCGGAAAGCTGCTGATGTGGGCCATGGTCTGCCGTTTTACAAAAGAAGTCCGCTTCCTGAAGGACTATATCGAAGCCGGTAATATGGGCAAGGTTTACTATGCCGAAGCAGGCAGAGTTTCCCGCTGCAACAAGATCGGCGGCTGGTTTGTCAATAAGGAAAAGTCCGGCGGCGGTATGCTGATCGATGGCGCCATCCATGAGCTGGATCAGGCCCTGTATCTGATGGGTTATCCGAAAGCCAAGATGGTTTCCGGCTTCACTTCCCATGCAAACCAGGACCTGCCCGACCACATAAAGGGTCTGGGCGCAGGCTACCGTTCTATGGATACCAGGAAGTACGAGCGCACGGTGGAGACCATGGCAAGCGGTTATGTGCATTTTGAAAACGGTGCCTGTCTGTATGTCAAGGCTGCCTATGTGATGCACAGTGTGCTGGCAGGTTCTTGGGTGGATATCACCGGTGAAAAGGCCGGTACCAGAAATGACGGCTCCGGTCTGCGTGTGGTTACCGAACAGGACGGCTACCTGATGGACAACAAGCCTGTTCTGACCGATAACACCGATGTCTTTGAAGCAGAGATCAATCACTTTGTGGATTGCTGCCTTAATGGCACACCTTGTATCTGTCCCGCATGGCATGGCGCGGAGCTGATGAAGATCATTTCGGCTATTTATGAATCGGCGGAAACAGGCATGCCGGTGTACCTGTAAACTGCAAGGGAGCGCGGTTCTGCGATGTTTTGAACCGTGCTCCTTTCACGGCAAATGAGGGAGTATAAAATGAAAGCAAATCATACAGATATTCTTCGTATCGGAGCATGGACGGAAAAGAACGGCAGCCTGATATGCGGTGCTAATTTTGCTAAGCTGTTTATTATGTTCCGGGGCAATGCGATCCGCATCTGGGCAGAGGGTACGGTTGTTTGCTCTCTGGATGGCGGAGACAAAATCGAAAGTAACGTATTCGAGACCGAAGACGGTATCCATACATTGTTTTTGACTGCAATGACCGGATGCATGATCCGGGAAATTGAGGTGGCGGAACTGATTTCAGTGGATGCCTATCTGCGCAAGCAGATGGCAGATGAATACGAGGAAATACAAAAGGACAGGGATGTGTCTGATCCTGAAAAATGGCAGAAAGTTGCCCATGATGCGTCTATGCCCACCGAAGGCGTGTTGCTCAAGGGCGCTTTTGGGGATCTGTTTGACAGAAATGTGCAGCGGATCAAGCGGTGCTTCCACGAGCCTGACTATGTGGAAGACCCGCAGCCGGAGCCGGGCAAGCGCCGTGGCTGGAGTTGGTGGCTTCCTGCCGCTAATGACGGACGGGTCCTCGGCGGCGCGGCCAAGGCGCTGCGCTGGAAAGAGGATGCCGAGCTGCGGCAGATCGTGGATGAGATCGTGGATCGATCCAAGGCTAATATGCGTGAAGACGGATACTTCAATTACTACTCGGAGGCAGACTCCTACGCTCACAATCATATTCCCAATGTGGAAAACACCATGGAGACTATCCTCAACAGCGAACGCAAGAACTACGACCGGGTGTTCTGGACCATGGGAATGCTGGCAGCAGGAAAAGCGGGGAATGAAACCGCCTACCGGCTGGCACGGCGCATGACCGATTGGCTGGAAAACAGTCAATGGGGAAAAGACCTGCTGCTGGGTCACAACGCAACCAATGCTTTTATGGGAACGCTGATCATGGCGGATTCTCCCGTAGGAAAAGTTGACGATATGCTCTTCAACCAAAAGTATTTGGATCAGCATTACTGGGAATCGGAGCTGCTGCGGAAAAATCCTGTATCCTTCAGCAATTATCCCAGCGATCGGCCCCATTGCTATGTACTGTTGGCGCTGTTGGCACTGGCCTATGAATACCGGCTGACCGGGGATAAGCATTATCTGGATGCGCTGCTGGGCGGCTGGGAAATCTATAAAAACCACTACAAACATGTAGGTGGTATTACAACCATGTGCGAGCGGGATGGTCCTTATATGCCTGGCTCTTACCAGTTGGATATCGGACACAACGGAGAAACCTGCGGCAGTGTATACTGGATCTGGGTCAACGAGCAGCTGCAGCAGCTGTTCCCGGAAAACACCGCCTATTCAGCCGAGATAGAGGAAGCAATGCTCAATGTAGTTCCCTCTATTCTGTCCGCGGAAGGGAGGACCCGGTATCATAACAAACTGCAGGGGAAGAAGGATCCCGGTGAGCGGATCGGCTCCTGCTGTGAGCTGATGTCCACCTTCCTGTTCTCCGATTTGCCAAAGTATGTCTATATGCAAAGCGAGGATGCTCTCTGGGTGAATCAGTATATCTCTTCCGCCATCACAGGAGAAAGTCTGTCGTTGACTATGGATGCAGACATTATCGGAGAAAACCGGATCGATTTGACCATCACAAAGGCACCGGAAGAATCCCATGGCATCAAGCTTCGTATTCCCCAGTGGGCAAAGGATGCAAAAATCTTTATCAATGATGTGGAAATCATGTCCGGTATCTGCGATACATATGCGGCAATGCAAAGAGTTTGGACAGCGGGAGACCAAATCGCCGTGACCTTTGCACCGGAGATCAGAACTGTATGCTACACAGGCATCGAGCAGCCGGAAGACGGTACGAAACGCTATGCTCTGTTCTACGGTCCTTACCTGATGGCGCTGACCGATGTGCCGGAGGGCATCGTTCCTCATCTGGATATTCGGGCAGATGCTCTTGATTTGAAAAAGAGAGAAGACGGTGTTTTGACGGCCAATGAAGATATCAAATTTGTCCCCTACTGGATGATTCAGGACGATACCGCTTTCAACTGTTTCCCTGCATACCTGGATTGAAAGGTGTAAAGAACATGTGTAAGATCAGGCCCATCCTTACGGAAGACTCTAAGGCCATGCGCACCATCCGGTTTGCGGCCGAAGAATTGCAGAAATATCTGAGCTATGTTTCTGACAGTGACTACTCCATCATTCCTTCGAAGAAATATGATCCGGACGAAATCAATGCGATCTATCTGGGTATAGCTTTGACAGAAGACATGCCCAAGGTAGAGAATCCGGAATTTGACGATGCCATTTGCATCCATGTCCAAAACAATGCGGGATTCATCACCGGAACCAATGCCCGTTCTGTTCTGATCGGTGTGTACCGTTACCTAAAAGAAAAGGGGTTTGTATTCCTACGTCCCGGCAAGGGCGGAGAGATATACCCGGATGTGCTGGATACGCAGGATGTTTCCATATGTGAAAAAGCATCCTACCGGCACAGAGGCATTTGCATTGAGGGAACCGTGTATCAAAAGTCTTTGACAGATATCATCGATTGGCTTCCCAAGGCTGCTATGAACAGCTACTTTGTGCAGTTTGAATTACCCAGAGTATTCTTTGACCGCTGGTATCAGGCGGAAACACCTTACAGGGAAAAAATCGTTCTGACCGATGAAGAGCTTCGTGCCATCTTGTCCATGGCAGAGGATGAAATTCAGCAAAGAAGTCTTTTGTATCATGCGGTGGGTCACGGCTGGACATCTCTGTCCTTCGGCATCAATGCCACCTCCTGGGATACCTATGAGGAACCTGCGGAAGAATATCGGGACATCATGGCCTTGGTGAACGGCAAGAGAGGCCTCTATAACGGTATTCCCATGAACACCAATCTGTGTTACTCCCGGCAGAAGGCACGCGATCGCATTACGGATTGCATCGTAAGCTATTGCAAAGAGCATCCCAATATTCAGTATTTGCATTTCTGGCTGTCCGACGGCAGAAATAATAACTGCGAATGCGAAAACTGCAGAAAGGGGAGAGTGGCGGATCACTATGTGAAAATGCTCAATGAGCTGGACGAGAAGCTTTCCAGAGAGCAGATGGATACGAAAATCGTATTCCTTGTGTATACTGCGCTGTTGTGGAGACCCCTTGCGGAGAAGTTTAAAAACAGCAGCCGCTTTACGCTGATGTTCGCGCCCATCCACCGCTCTTATTCGGAATCCATTCACGCAACCAACGATGGTTCTGTACTGCCATATGTCTTAAATGACCATACCTTCCCTGTAACCGTGGAAGACAACATTGCTTATTTGAATGAATGGCATGAAGTATTTGACGGAGACGGCTTTGATTTTGACTACCACTTTATGTGGGATCATTTCAAAGATTTCGGCCAGTATCGGCACGCACAGGTGTTGTACCGGGATGTCCAGAATCTTGCCGGGTTGAAGCTGAACGGACTCATTAGCTGTCAGCTCCAAAGAGCGTTCTTCCCCTCCTGCATGGGCATGAATGTCATGGCACAAACCCTGTGGAACCGTGACAGTGATTTCGACACAATGGTCGATGCTGTTCTGGAAGCGGAGTTCGGCCCTGGATTTGCTCAGGTGCTGGAATACTTCAAGCAGCTTTCGGAATACGGCTGCCCGGAGGCGATACGGGGAGAAGAAACCCTTATTACAGAGAAATGCCAGAAAAAACTGCTGAAGGCTATGGATATCATTGCCGCGTTCCAAAGTGTTGCGGCAGAGGAAACCGCAAAGAATACGGCTTGGAAAACTGCATGGGAAAAGTTGGCATTTTTTGGTGAGCTTTACAGACTCCTGTTGGAATACTATCTGGAAATCGCTAAAGGTAACGGAATGGGCGATGTGAGCCGGATCAAGGAACTGGCGCTGAAAAATGAGATGCGTTTTAAAGAAGAGTTTGATGCCGTATACTTCCTGCGAACCTTGGGTATGCAGATCCACCGTGAACTGGTTAAAATGCTGGAAGAAAGTGGACATACGGTTTCGCCGGAGGGTGTGAAATACGAGAACGGTGGAGCAGAGTAATAGAAAGGAAATGAGCTATGTGTAAGATCAGACCTGTTATTACGGAAGATCAAAAGACCATGCGGACACTGCGCTTTGCCGCGGGAGAGCTGCAGAAATACTTAAGCTATGTTTCTGACAGCGACTATTCCATTATTCCCACCAAAGCATACAACCCGGAAGAAACCGATGTGATCTATCTGGGCATGGACTTGGTAGAAGGTATCCCGCAGGTGGAAGATCCCAAGCTGGATGATGCCATCTATATCAACGTCAAAGACGGCAAAGGCTTTATCACCGGTCCCAATGCCCGCTCTGTGCTGATCGGCGTATACCGTTTTTTGAAGGAAAAGGGGTTTGTTTTCCTCCGTCCCGGAAAGACCGGAGAATACTATCCGGAAACACTGACCGATCTGGATGTTTATGTGTGCGAAAAGCCTTCTTACCGCCACCGGGGTATCTGCATCGAAGGTACTGTTTACCAGAAGTGCCTGAATGAGACCATTGATTGGCTTCCAAAGGCGGGTATGAACTGCTATATGACCCAATTCCACCTGCCCCGGGTATTTATGGACCGCTGGTACAATGGCTGGACTCCTTACCGGGAAAAGGTGCACCTGTCCGATGAGGAGGTGGGCGCCATCGTTGCTATGGCGGAGGATGAGATCGTAAAAAGAGGCCTCATGTACCATGCGGTGGGTCATGGCTGGACTGCACGGGCAGTGGGTATCTCCGCTACCTCTTGGAGCGCAGGGGGCGTGCCTGCAGAGGGCTGTGAGGATATGCTGGCGATGTTGGACGGCAAGCGGGAGCTGTTTGGCGGCGCGGCTATGAATACCAACCTGTGCTACTCCCAGCAAAGGGCCAGGGATGCGATTACCGATCTGATCCTGGACTATTGCAAGACTCATCCACAGGTGGATTTTCTCCATTTTTGGCTTTCTGACGGTAGCAACAACAACTGCGAGTGTGAGAACTGCCGGAATACTCGAACCTCTGATTTCTATGTTCGTATGCTGAACGAACTGGACGAGAAGCTAACAGAAGCCCGGATGGATACCAAGGTGGTATTTCTCGTGTATTCTGATCTAACATGGAGACCACTGCAGGAAACCTTTAAAAACCACAGCCGTTTTACCTTGATGTTTGCGCCCATTTTCCGCACTTATTCCAAACCCTTTGACGCGGCAGAGGGTGGCATCATCAAGCCCTATATCCTGAACAAATTGGAGTTCCCGGAGTCCATTGAAGACAATGTGGCTTATTTGCGGGAGTGGCAGAAACTGTTTGATGGCGACAGCTTTGACTTCGATTATCACTTCATGTGGGATCATTTCAAGGACTTCGGCCAGTTCCGTCATGCGCAGGTGCTGCATGAGGATGTGCGGAACCTGAAAGAGCTGAAGCTGAACGGTCTGATGAACTGCCAGCTCCAGCGGGCTTTCTTCCCCTCCTGCATGAGCATGCAGGTCATGTCCCAGACCCTGTGGAACCGGGACAGCGATTTTGACACCATTGTCAACGGCACATTGAAGACGGAATTTGGTCCCCGGTATGCTGAAGTGCGGGAGTATTTCAAGCAGCTTTCCTATTACGGTTGCCCCGAGGCTATCCGGGGTGAGGAAAATCTCATCAGCGAAGCATGTCAGGAAAAACTGACCACAGCCATTCAGATCATTGAGAACTTCATGGCAGTGGTGGCGGAAGAACTGGCAAAGAATACCGCAAAAAAATATGCGTGGCAGAAGCTGGAATTCTTTGGCCAGCTGTATAAGACCTTGCTTCAGTACTATCTGGATGTTGCCAGCGGCAAGGGTCTGGGCGACAGAAGCCATATTGAGGATCTGGCACTGCGCAATGAGATGCGCTTCAAGGATGATTTTGATGCGCTGTATTTCCTGCTAACCTTGAACGTTACGATCATGCGTACCCTCAAAGGCTTTGGAAAAAGCCAGGTGGTCTGATCGAGAGGTGGTACTATGAAAAAATACTATGAGAAGTTTCGCAAGGAACTGATGGACTCCTGTGTACCTTTCTGGCTGGAGCATGCGCAGGATCCCAAGTGCGGCGGCATTCTGAACTGCCTTGACCGCTTTGGCGATGTGTACTCCGACGACAAGAGCGTTTGGATGCAGGGCCGTGCAGGCTGGATGTTCTCCTACATCTATAACCATATTGAGAAGAAGGAAGAATATCTGACCTTTGCCAAGAGCTGTATCGATTTCGCAACCAACCATTGCATCGATACCGATGGCCGGATGTTCTTTACTGTAACCCGGGATGGCCGCCCCCTTCGCAAGCGCCGCTACTGGTTCAGCGAGGCTTTCTACATCATGGCCAATGCCGAGTATGCCATGGCCGCCGGTGATGTGGCTTGTCTGGAAACAGCAAAAAAATACTTCCGGTTTGTATACGGCATTTATCGGGATCATGATACGGACCCCTACAAAATTACCCCTAAGAGCTATGCCGAGACCCGAAATACCAAATCTCTGGCAGAGCCGATGATCCTGTTAAATGTGGCATCCATCATGCGGCAGGCAGACCCGGAAAACTATAACGAGTATAACGATATCATCACAGGCTTGATCGCAGACATCCGCTGCTTCTACAAGCCGGAGTACCGGGCAACCTTTGAGTGTGTGGACGCGGTTACCAATGAAGTCATCCTGAGTAGCGCACCCTGCCGGGTCATCAACCCGGGCCATGACATTGAATGCGCGTGGTTTTTGTTGGAGGAGGCACAGAACCGTGGCGATCAGGAATTGACGGCCTTCGCCGCAAGGGTGTTTGACGATGCCTTCGTGCTTGGGTGGGACAAGGAATATGGCGGTATTACCTATTTCAAGGATATTCTGGGGAAACCGGTGGAAGCGTACGAGCATGATATGAAGCTGTGGTGGCCCCATAATGAGGCGGTCATCGGTTCACTGATGCTGTACCGGGTTACCGGGGACGAAAAATATAAGCAGATTTTTGAGCAGGTTTGTGATTATGCCTTCTCCCATTTCTCTGATCCGGAATTTGGCGAGTGGTTTGGCTATTTGCGCCGGGACGGAAAGCCTACGGAGCCGCCCTGCAAAGGCCATACCTACAAGGGCCCCTTCCATGTGATGCGGATGCTGGCAAAATGTGTGCAGCTTCTGGAAAACGACTGAATGAGAGGTATTAGGGTATGATCGAAAAATACTGTGGTGTTATCCCTGCGTTTTATGCCTGTTATGACAAGGAAGGCAATATTTCTCCCGAAACCGTTCGGGCATTGACCCGTCATTTGATCGATAAGGGCGTGAAGGGTGTCTATGTAGGCGGTTCCTCCGGTGAGTGCATTTATCAGAGTGTTGATGAACGGAAGCTGGTATTGGAAAACGTTGTTGCTGCTGCTGAAGGCAAACTGACCATCATTGCCCATGTGGCCTGTAACAACACCCGTGACAGCCAGGAACTGGCAGCCCACGCGGAAGCTTTGGGTGTGGACGCCATCGCAGCTATCCCACCCATTTATTTCAAACTGCCGGAGCATGCTATTGCCCAGTATTGGAATGACATCAGCGCGGCTGCGCCCAATACCGATTTCATTATTTATAACATTCCTCAGCTCGCCGGTGTGGCGCTGACAATGCCCCTACTGAAGCAGATGCTGAAAAACCCCAGGGTCATCGGTGTCAAGAATTCCTCCATGCCCAGCCAGGATATCCAAATGTTCAAAGCCGAGGGCAGCAAGGACCGCAGCTTCATCGTCTTTAACGGCCCCGATGAGCAGTTTCTGGGTGGCCGTGTCATGGGCGCAGAAGGTGGCATCGGTGGTACCTACGGTGTCATGCCGGAACTGTTTCTGAAACTGAACGAACTGCTGGTACAGGGTGATCTGGAAAAGGCACAGCGGCTGCAGTACGATATCAATGAGATCATCTACGGCATGTGCTCCGGAAAGGGCAACCTCTATGCCATGATCAAGCAAATTGTACGGAAAAGGGAAGGCTTGGATTTGGGCGGTGTTCGCGCTCCTTTGGCAAATCTGTTCCCGGAAGATCTGGCAATTGCTGACAGTGTTGCACGGATGATCAATAATGCAATGGCTACCTACATTGGCTGATCGTATATAAGTACAGAAAGAAGGACTTTTATGGAACAAGCCAATGGCTTTTGCCAAGACTTTTCTAATAAGATACAAGCATTACTGGACCGGATGGTGGCGGATGGAAAATGTGCCGGTGCCAGTATTGCAGTGGGCCGGTTTGATAAATTGGCGGTCCGGTGCAACAGCGGATGGGCGGATATGGAAGCTAAGATACCGGTTTGTAATCAAACCTTGTTCCAGATGCATTCGCTGACAAAGCCGGTAACCGCGGTTGCGGTGATGCAGTTGTGGGAAAAAGGTTGTTTTCAATTGGAGGATCCGATCAGCAAGTATATTCCTGCTTTCGAAAATGCACAGGTCTGTCATGTCCTTCCAGATGGAACAGAAGAACTTCGACCTGCAAAAAATCCCATTACGATCCATGATCTGCTGTCTATGACCTCCGGGATTCCCTACGATGGGACGGGCTTGATCGGGCAGGGATTGCAGGTGTTGTCCCAAGGAATGACGGAAAGCAGAAAGACGGACAAGCCATGGGACACTTTGGAATATATCAACCATTTGGCACAGGTACCCTTATTATTTGAACCATCTGAGAGGTACAAATATGGATTGGGATTTGATGTGCTGGGTGCGTTGGTGGAGATCTGCAGCGGAAAACGGCTGGACCGTTACTGTCAGGAGCATATTTTCTCACCGCTGGGTATGGAAACTGCTACTTACATGCTCCCAAAGGCGCAAGAACAGAAACTGGCGGCTTCCTACAAGAAGGATTCTCTGATACGGGAACACCGTACAGGAAATATGAATATCAATGCCTACACATTGGACAATACCAGCTATACATCCGGCGGCAGCGGTTTGATCTGTACACTGGACGACTATTTCCAATTCGCAAAAATGTTGGCAAGCGGTGGTAAAACAACTGCGGGTGGGGTGCTGATCTCTGAAAAAACACTGAAGCGAATGTCAACACCCCAATTGACGGTGACACAGCTTGCAAGCTTTCCACAGGCTGGAGACGTATGCCTCCATGCCGCTGGGTATTCCTACGGCTACGGTGTCCATGTAATGCACAAGCCGCAGAATCACCTGCCAGTAGGGGAGTGGGGGTGGGCCGGAACCATGGGAACGTGGTTGTCTGTTGACCCGAAAAATAAAGTTTTCTGGGTTTATGCCCATCAGGTCACACCATCTGATTATGGCTCCTATATTCCGGAAATCTCGAAACTGATTTACGCATCTCTTTTGTAATATATGGCAGAATGGAACAGTTCTGCTTTTCATTAAAATTGAAAATCACACATAGAAAGGGTAATGAAAAATGGAAAAAGGATTTTATACCGCATTGGGCACGCCTCTGGACGAGAACGGCAATTTTGTGCCCGGCAGTATGGCTGAGCAGATCCAGCAGCAGGTAGCAGCCGGGGTGTCCGGTCTGCTGGTCATGGGTTCCATGGGCCAGATGTCCTATATTAAGCAATCCGAGTACGCAAAGGTGGCCGCTGAGAGCGTCAAGGCAGCCAAGGGCCGTGTGCCTGTGCTGGTTGGTGTTACCGACCTGTCCATCCACCGGGTCATGGAGCGTGTAGAGGCCCTGAAGGGCATTGACGGCATCGACGGCATCGTTACCACTGTGCCTTACTACAGCGCTGTTACCCAGGGTGACATTTATGAGTTTTATAACGAAATCGCAAACCGTTCCGGCAGAGCCACCTACATGTATGACCTGCCTGGTGTTACAAAGACCGCAACGGCTCCTGCAACGGTCATGAAGCTGTGGAAGAACCCTCTGATTAAGGGCATCAAATCCGGCGTTCTGGTCACCCAGCGAAAGCTCCTCTTGGCGGAGGACCGTCCTGCGGACTTTACCATGATGTACAGTAATCTGGATACCTTTGATATCGCCTATAAGTACGGTATCGACAAGAATCTGGACGGCATGTTCTCCTGCACACCTAAGACTGCCAGAAGAATGTACGATGCGCTGGCTGCAGGTGATCAGCTGGCCGCTGCCAAGGAACTGAATAAAATCACAGGCCTGCGTGATCTGTTTGTTCAAACAGGCTGCCTGATGAAGGCATACACCCATGCCATGCATCTGCTGGGCTGCGAGGGTGATTTTTCCCGGGACTATGAAAAGGATATCACCGACGACTGGAAGGAAAAGGTCACTGCCGCATTGAAGGCCATGGGCGAAATCTAAAAGAAACAGGGGGGAGTAACTATGATTTCCTGCACTGAGTACATTCCTTTCTATAGCGAATTGTTTAAATACATTGATGAGCATTACGGTTATAGTGCGGTGCAAGCCTACTGGACCCACCGGTTTAAACCCGATGGCAAGGGTATTCCTCTGGTCAATTTTGTGAAGAAGGATGGCTTGAAGGGTGCCTTTGATTATTGGTCTCGCGCATTGATGGAGGAAGCTGCCGATATAACCCTCACGCTGAACGAAAAACAGGGCTGGTACAAAATGGATATGAAGCACTGCCCCTCCAAGGGTCGGCTGCTGGAAATGAAGGATGAATTGGGCTTCGAACCCTATGCCCATTACTGCGATCATTGCGATTATTACCGGGCTGCACTCAATGAGGCCGGGTTGGATTGGACATACGATTTCACCGGCACAGATCATGCCGCTTGCTGCAATGTGATCTATGACCCCAAGGTATTTCAGGGCGTGATGACTCTTGATGAAGATACGGTTATCAAGAAGTATGAATCCAAGGAACTGGAGTATTTCCATCCCGCTTTCCATTCCGGTGTCAGCATCGGTATCGACTATTTGGGCAGTACCTACGGCGAAGCTGCTCTGATCGATTATCTGACCGGCACCACAAAGATCATCTATCGCAAGAGAATTGACAAAATCAAGGCAGAGGGCCTTGGCGTGCTGCAGGAGATCATTCTCGATACCTACAAAAAGGAACATGCGCCGGAGGCAGTGGAGACGGTTTTGACCGATGATACCCTGTCCGTTACCGTCCACTGGTGTCCCGCTGTACGCTTTCTGCGAGAAAACGGCAAAATGATCTCCAAGTGGTTCCCTCTGACCACCTCTGTGGTGATGGGTACCATCGCAAAGGAATGCGGTTTTGCGTTCACTATGGGCGAGTACGACGAGCAGACCGGTAAAACTTCTTATTCCTTCAAAAATAGAAACGGAGGCTGCATATGATTTCCTGTACAGAATTTATCCCTTCCTACAGCGAGTTGTTTAAGTACATCGATGAGCATTATGGCTACAGCGCTGTGCAGTCCTTCTGGACCTACCTGTTTACCCCCGACGGCAAGGGTATCCCTCTGGTTAACTTCGTAAAGGAAGAAGGTCTGCGGGGTGCGCTGCACTACTGGATGGGCACTTTGAAAGAGGAAGCTTCCGATGTAACCCTCATGCTGAATGAGAAGCAGGGCTGGTACAAGTGCGATATGCACTACTGTCCCTCCAAGGGCCGGCTGCTGAAGCTGAAAGAGGAACTGGGAATTGAACCCTATGAGCACTACTGCGACCATTGTGACTACTACCGTGCTGCCCTAAATGAGGGCGGATTGGATTGGGTATACGATTTTACAGGCACAGACCATGCCGCTTGCCAGGCTGTGGTTTTTGATCCCAAGGTATTCAAAGGGGTGATGACCATAGATGAAGATACCATCATCCATGAGTACAAATCTTCTGATCTGGAATATTTCCATATGGATTTTCATTCCAGCTTGAACATGGGTGTGGAGTATCTGGGCGTGACCTACGGTGAGAATGCCATCTATGAATACTTGACCCAGTACACAAAAGAGGTCTATCAGAAGCGGATCGCAAAAATTCGGGAAGAGGGCCTGTCCGCTCTGCGGGATATGGTTTTGGATACCTATAGCAAGGAACACGCGCCGGAAGCGGTGGAAACCCTTTTGACAGACGATACTCTGGAAGTGACCGTGAACTGGTGTCCCGCTGTGCGGCATTTGCGCAATACCGGCCGTGAGGTGTCCAAGTGGTATCCATTGACAACTTCTGTTGTGATGGATACACTGGCATCAGAATGTGGTTTTGCTTTTATCATGGGCGGTTATGACCATCAGACTGGCAAGGCATCCTATTCCTTTGAGAAAGTGAGATAAAGTATGAAAGTCTTGGAAACTAACATTATCTACGATAATCCGCTGCCGCAGCTTCGCAGCCGTCAGGCTGCGTTCCCCAATCTGTGCCAGTTGCCGGACGGCACCATTTTGGCCGATTTTGTGATCGGTGAGGCTTTTGAGAGTGTCGACGGAGCAAGCTATCTTTCCCGGAGCACCGACGGCGGCAAGACCTGGTCCGCACCCAAAAAAATGTTCAATGCCAAGCAGTTTGATCGTCCCATCACCGATTACAGTAAGATAACCCTCTTGCCGGATGGCAGAATTATGGCATTGGGTTATGCATATTACCGTGATGATCCTGAACTGCCTATTGGCAATCCCGAAAACGGCGGCCTGCTGGATGATTTTATTTTCTATTCCATCTCCGAGGATAACGGCGAGACCTGGGGCGGGATGAAGATGGTGGAATGCGCATGGGGTCCTCATGTGGAGGCTTCCGCACCGCTGTATGTGCTGCGCGACGGCACTTGGGTCACACCTATTACCGGTTTCCCGGATTGGAACGGCAAGATGCATGGCAGGCTTTGCGGCCGCGCGCTTTGCTCTCGTGACAATGGCTTGTCTTGGAATGACGATTCTGTTTGCATGGAATTTGCGGGCGATCAGATCACTTGCTATGAACAGAGAATGTGTCAGTTGGAGTCTGGCACCGTAATCTGCATCGGCTGGAATGAAGATACCGTGACGGGTCAGCGGTATCAAAACCATTTCACTGCATCTTTTGACAATGGTTTGACATGGACCAAACCGGAGACCACCGGCATCCTGGGCCAGGCATCCTCCCTGTGCGCGTTGGGCGGTGAAAAGCTGCTGGCGATCCATGCCGTCCGCCGGGATACTGACAGACCCGGTATTTACGGCTATGTAGTCGATTTCTCGGAAAAAACGTGGAATATTGTGGATTCCGTATTGATTTGGGAACCCGCCACCCCTATTCAGAAGGATACCAAGATGGCGGAGATATTCTCTTTCCTGAAGTTTGGTCAGCCCAGCGCCATTAAGCTGCACGATGGTGACCTGCTGATGTCTCACTGGTTCGCAGACAACGGCCAGTATAAAACTGTTGCAACACGAATTGCGCTGCAATGAAAGCGTTGAATTAGAAAATCCCGCACCGCCTTAGTGGCGGTGCGGGATTTTTTAGTTGACCAAAGTTGTTCCTCTGTTAAACTCATTTTGTTCTCTCACCGTGCAGGTGTTTTTTGTACGATCCTATGATTCGGCGGATGCTTCTTGCAGCTTTTGCTCCTGATGGCGCTTCCAAAGGAAAGAAATGCCGACCGGCAGACCAAACAGACCCCAGAAGCCGAACAGACGCAGGCCGATAAACATGGACACCAGAGTGATGATGGGGTGCAGGCCCAACTGTGCGCCAACGATCTTCGGCTCCACATAGTTGCGCACTACCGTAACAATGGCATAGATCACCAGCAGCTTGATACCCATGGATGTGCTGCCCAGGGCGAAGGAGATCACTGCCCAGGGAATCATGATGCCGCCGGTTCCCAAAATAGGAAGAATGTCCAGCACGGCAATGATACCGGCCTTCAAAAGGGCATTGCTGATGCCGAAGATGGAAAACAGAATACTCAGCTCTGTAAAGGTCAGCAGCATGATCAGTACATAGGAACGGATGACAACGAACAAAGTGTTTGTTAAATAGGCGCGGATGTCTTTGAGAATCTTTTTTAAGGTTTGCGGAATGTGTTCGCTGGCAAAACCTCTGATCCGTTCATAGTCACTGACCACAAACAATGTAGAGAAGATCATAGCCAGAATACTCAAAATCAAAGAAGGCACACCGGTGGCAACCCGGGAAACCAGATTCACCGCAAAAGAAGAAAGGGTGGAAACAAGCCCTGTCAAAGTGGAAAGAAGGTTTTTCAGAAGGGTTTCCAGCGTGCTGACCAGAGAAGGATCCAGTCTCCGGGTCCAATCCATGATCCATTCGTAGCACAGATTGGCAAAGGGAAGGATTTTTTTCTCGTAGGTTGTGGGCAGAAGCTGAACGGCGGCAGCAATGGCAGAAACACCCTTTGCGGCCAGCAGACCGATCAAAGTTCCAATGACACCGTAAATAATCAAAGCCAGACCAATTCGCAGCAGCCGGTGATTGCAGCGCAGTTTTCTGGAGATCCAAACAACAACGCTTGCGATTAAAATACCAATAATAATCGGCACGGTGATAGGCACCAGATATATGCAACCGAAGTAGATGGCCGCACAGATCACTGCCCAGTAGGCAATGGTAACCAGAAAGTCCTTCTGTTTCTGAATGTTCAAAGGAATCCCTCCTCTCTACGCTCATTATAGCGAAAAAAAACCTGCATGTCCATATCTTTTGTTGCGAATGGGAGCAATGTTGTGATACAATGAGAAAAACACCCAAGCAAACAGAAAATTGTCATAAGGTGGAATCCAAAATGGAGAAACAACAGGTGATGCGGTACCAGACATCGAAGAAGGAAAGAATAGCATACTGGCTGTTCTTTCTGGGCCAGAATATCCTGTGGGGATATGCCGGATATGTGGAAACTTTTTTGACAGATATCGGGATCGCTGCCGCAGCAGCCGGTTTGATTATATTGGTGCCGAAGCTGTGGGACGCGGTCAATGATGTGCTGTTCGGATATATTGTGGACAGGCACACCTTCCAAAACGGGCAAAAGTTTATTCCCTGGATCCGTATTGGCTGCACAGCCATCGGCATTACAACGGTGGTCATGTTCGCAATCCCGGAAAGCCTTTCCCAGCCTGTGAAGATTGCCTGGTTTTTAGTGGCATATATTCTGTTTGATCTCAGTTATACCATTCAGGATACACCCGCCTTTGCTGTGACCACGGTTATGACCGGCAATGTGGAGGAACGGGCCTCAATCATTGCCGGAGGTAAGCTGTGGTCCATGGTGGGCGGCGTCATTGCAACGTTGCTGGTGCCGTCGCTGCGTCCGGTGCTGGGATGGTTTGTTGCCTGTGTGATATTTGTGGCGGTTTCTCTGGTGTTGATGATCCCCATGCTGTTTACCGTCAAGGAGCGCCGCAGCGAAACCGCGGTTGTGTCTGAAAACCCCGGTTTTAAGGAAATGCTCAGGTATTTAAAACACAACAAATACCTGGTCGTAGCGCTGATCGCGCTGCTGATATTGGGCCTTGCCAGCCTGGAACAAAAAATGGCCATCTATATGGGCAGAATCTGCCTGGAACAGGAGAATATGGCAACACTGGTAGCCGGCGGCGCGGCGGTTTCGGTAATTGTGGTTTCTGCGTTAGTTCCCGTACTGTCCCGAAAGTGGGATAAGTTCCATGTCCTGTGCGTAGGCATGGCCTTTACGGTGGTTATGAATGTGATTGCCTACTTTGTGGGTTATGACAGCCTGATGCTGGCAATCGTTATGACGATGCTGAAATGCGCAGGTCTCGGCTTCTGGTCGGTGGTTATATATATGCTGGTAGCGGACACGGTAGAATACGGTACTTACAAAACCGGGACCCGTGCCGCGGGTATTACATTCAGTCTGCAGTGCTTTGCCGCAAAGCTGAAAAACGCCATGATCGGCGCGGTGGTGCTGTTTAGCCTGGCATCCGTTGGATTTGTAGAGGGAGAGAACGCGGTGCAGCCTGCGGGTGTTGCCGACGGTGTGTGGGGGTTATTCTGTTTGCTGCCTGCTGCCGGATATGCGGTAGCTTTGGTGATGCTGCTGGTATGGTATAAGCTCCGTTCCAAAGATGTACAGGTCATGTCCCAATACAATAACGGCCAGATCACAAAGGCAGAAGCGGAAGCGGTTCTGGCTGAAAAGTATGGTCCGGCAGGTGATCGGTAATGGACAGCCAGATTAAAACCTTTCACTATCCCAATGGAGAGATCCAGCGAGTGCAGCTTGTGCGGCCGGAAAGCTGGTCAGAGTTGGAATTCCTGCCCCTTGCCTACGGTGATGGGGCATTGGATTGTTTTGCGCATATTTACCGAAAATTTCTGGTTCCGGCACAGCCATGGGTCTTTGGAAACATGGTTATGTTCCGGATCCCGGACGATATGCCCGTGCCGTTCCCTTTTGAAACTGCCAAATACGGTGAGGTGGCGGATAAATTGACCGCCGCCGCTGCCGCAATGAAACAGCATGTGCGGATCGTTGGGAAAAAACCGGTATTTTCAGATCCCCGGGTCAAAGAATTCTGGGATGCGCTGGTAAAACGGAACTGCTTGCGGATCATCAGCGGCAAGCTGCCGGTGACAACGTTTATTCCGGTGGGAAAGATGGCGGGATACCTTTCAAAAACAGAGACGGCCGCGGCCCTGAAGGTGAACGCATCCTTTTTTGTCATGGACCGTTTTGATTGCTCTACCCTGTATGACCATGTGGGAACGCCCGTGGGCCTGTGTATCAAAAACGGGGTGATACAAAACCCGCCGCTCTTCGAGCGGGAGGCCCTTCTGGTTAAAAAGAACGGAACCGTTTCTGTAGAGCAGACGGGATTGAAAGACCTGCGGATCGAGATCAACGGTGTTTGCTATGAAGCGGGTAAGAATGCGGTCATGTATTCCCGGCCGGACAGGAACAAAACACCGCCGGTTCAAGGGAAAAAGCTGGTGATCATTGGAACGAAGGTGGCGGCGGTTCACAGCGGAATGCGTGTGCCCGTTCCCACATCCGGTTTTGTGCTGTGCCCAAAGGTCACTTGCGATGCAAAACCCGGGGACACCGTCACCTACCATGGAATGGAAAATATCCAATTTGGTATTCAGGTAGGCAACAGTATTTTGCGTAGTGGAGAAAAAACGGAAGGCTTTATTTCCCGGTTCTACAACATCCGGAAACTGGAGCGGGTACCGTTCCCGCCCTGTTTATACCCGCTGGACTTCCATAAGGCCAGAGCAGCACGCATTGCGCTGGGTGCCGATGAAGACGGAAAACCTATGTTTTTATGGGCCGAGGGTGCTGGAAAGCTGAATTATATTCCCGGCAAGGACAGCTGCGGCGCGTCTCTTTCGGAACTGGCAGATATTTGCAGCCAAATGGGGATGATCAACGCGGTGAATTTGGATGGAGGCGGCTCAGCGCAGATGTTGCTGCATAACCGCCGAAGTCTGCTGATCTCGGACAGGAACGAGACTGACGACACTGAGGCAGAACGCCCGGTTCCACTGGGCTTGATGGTGCGATAATGAAATAACGTGGAAAGGAACGTGAATTATGGTATATAGTGAAATCTCCGCTTTGGCGGATCGCCTGCGGGATAACATTGGAAAGGTCATTGTGGGAAAGGAAGCGCAGATCGAGCTTGTGATCGTTGCGCTGCTTTCCGGCGGCCACGTGCTTTTGGAGGATGTGCCCGGAACCGGAAAGACTACATTAGCGAAGACACTGGCAAAATCCCTTCGCTGTGATTTTTCCCGTGTGCAGTTTACACCGGACCTTTTGCCTGCGGATATCACCGGTATGCGTGTTTACGATCAGAAATCCGGTACATTTACTTTTCTGCGTGGTCCGGCGTTTACCAACGTCCTGTTGGCAGATGAGATCAACCGCGCTACTCCCAGAACCCAATCAGCACTTCTGGAGTGCATGGAAGAGCGGCAGATCACGGAAGGTGGCACCGTATATCCTTTGTCCAAGCCGTTTTTCGTGATTGCTACACAGAATCCTGTGGAAACACAGGGAACGTTCCCCCTGCCGGAGGCACAGTTGGACAGATTCCTGCTGCGGCTGTCTTTGGGTTATCCTGATAAAGAAGAGGCAGTGACGCTCTTGCAGCGCTTCATTCGGCAACAGCCGTTGGAAACTGTGGAAAGTATTACGGACGCAGCGGAACTGCAAGAAGCAATGGGACTTTGCACCCAGTGCCGTGTGAATGCGGACATCATGCGTTATATGGCAAGCCTGTGTGAGTGTGCAAGAGACCCTGAAAGGGTTCGTCTTGGTCCGTCTCCCCGGGCACTGTTGGCCCTGATGCGGAGCTGTCAGGCGCTGGCGGCGATCCGTGGCCGGGATTTCGTAATACCGGATGATGTCAAGGAACTGGCTGTTCCTGTCCTTGCCCATAGAATCATCATGCGTGGTGTCAGCTACCAAAATGACAGCGCCAGATTTATTCAGAACATTCTGCAACAGCTGAGCGCACCTACGGAAGAGAGAGTATGAGTGTTTTTAATTTTCTGCTGGCGCTGGTAGTTCTGGCTGCTGTCTGGGCATTTGCGATACGCAGGGGATTTCACCGCCTTACCTGCTCCCGAAAATTTTCCTGTACAGCGGCATTTGAAGGGGAATCAGGGGAAATTATCGAGGTTATCCGAAATGATGGGCCTTTTATCATCCCTCTGCTTCGGTTGGAAAGCCGTATTTCGCCCCACTTGCAGTTGGGAAAACAGGAGAATTTCCATGTCAGCGGTGAGATGTATTATTGCAGCTACTTTACATTGATGCCATACCAGCAGATTCGCCGGCGGCACAAAGTGAAATTCCTCCACCGTGGTGCCTACGACTTGGGAAATGCCGCACTTACCTCGGGAGATATTCTGGGTGTCTGCCGCTTTTCCAGAACACAGGATCTGACGGCACTTGTATTGGTCTATCCGAAAATTCTGGAGCCGGAAGAACTGCCGCTGCCAATGTCATTTCTGCTGGGCGATATGATCCGCCGTCACCAGCTTTTGGATGATCCGTTTCTTGTGCGCGGTATTCGTGCCTATCAACCGGGTGACCCTGTCAGGGACATTCATTGGCCTGCCACGGCTAGAACCGGAGAAATACAGGTGCGTGTTCATGAACAGACGACCCGGGCAAAGCTGCTGGTGGTCTTAAATGTACAGCCGGAAGACCTGCAACTAAAATCATATATTTCTGAGTCCGATGCTGAGGTTGCAGAACAGGGAATCCGTTTGGCTGCCAGTATGTGTCTTTACGCCTTGCGGGCCGGTTTGAGTGCCGGTTTTGCTTCCAATATGCCGCAAATGGGCAACGATGAGAGTATGATTCTGCTGCCCGCACCGGGTGCTGTGACGGAGGAAGCGCTGCTTTCTGCTTTCGCCAAGGCTGAAATCAAGTGTGCGGAAAAATTTCCTGCGCTTCTTGAAAAACTGGCGGCATACAGCGGTATGGATATTCTGGTACTGTCCACTTATGACAGCGAAAGTATCCAACGGGGTCTTGGCAAATTGCGGCATTCCGGAAATCAGGTTTCCCTTCACCTGCTAGAAGGAGGGCGCGTATGAGAGAACGGTTTCGCAAATTTCAGATGATCGCCACGTTGGCCTTGGGCAGCGCGCCCATTTCGGTACTGTTTCTCAGATTTCTGTGGCCGGGATTACTTCCTTGGGCATGGATATATCCGGTTGCCTATGGGTTCTTCTGCTTGCTCGGTGGATGGGTAAGCGCAAAGGTGAGACTTCTCTACGGGATTCTGGTATCCGTAGCTTCCGTTGCACTGACGATTCTGCTTGCGGATCAATTCACATGGTATCCTGCATTGATTGTGACTGCAGTGTATGTGGCGCTGTTCCTGGGGAGCCTTACCATCTTTGGCTGGCCATCTGATTGGGAGCTGCCTGAGGTTCTGCGTTTAATTTGCGTTGCGGTGCATTTGGCGGCACAGCTTGCGATTTCGATGGATCGTGCGGAAGCACAGCCACTGCTGACTGCTCATGCACCGGGCCTTCACGGGGCATTTGTTGTGCTATTGCTTCTGCTGCCATTTTCTATGAACCGTGGCAGTATCAATAGCGCTTCTACCAAAACAAGGCAAGTTCCGGAAGGAATGCGGCGGAAGAACACTGTGATGACATTTGTGCTGGTTGCATCCGCTTGCTTACTATCATTTATTCCACACATCTACAATTGGATTAAGGACTTGCTTCTCTGGCTTGGCAGGATGCTGCTGTCGTTGCTGCGGACAAAGCCTTCTGAGCAACAGCCCCCTGCTGTCATTCCCAATACGGAAACGATGGAGCAGATGGGTCCGGTTGTTGAAAATGAAATCAGCCCGCTGACCCCAATCATGAACGCGATATTTTTTATCCTTGGCGTATTGCTGGTTACAGGAATTCTGGTGCTACTGATTGTTAAGCTGACCCAAAAGCTGCGAACAATGGTGAGGAACGTCTGGTCAATGCTGGAACGGTATGCGGCAGCAGTCTCTGAAGACTATGAAGATGAAATAAAGGATACCCGGATGGAATCGGAAGGCGAACGGATCATAAAGAAACGGCGCGTATCTGTTTGGAAAAAAGAGCAGGCACCAGCCCATCCCGGTGAAAATATCCGGTTCCGCTATCGGCAACTGCTGCGCAAGCATCCCCAATGGACAGCCAATACCACAGCCCGGGAGAATATGCCGGAAGAACTGGCTGAGCTCTATGAACAGGCACGGTATAGCAGCCACCCGGTTACCGAGTCGCAGGCTGTGCGATTCAGCGAAGAATCAAAAGATTTATAAAAAACATGAAAAAGCACTTGCCGCAGCAAGTGCTTTTTTGCGTTTAGATACCAACAGGTGCGTCGGTATACATCTCTTCCTGGTAGCGGATGGCTTCGTGGTGGTCAATGGCCTCAGCAAGATATGCCAATACCTGATTGGTAAAGGCCTCAGTACCCATAGGTGTGTAATAATGCACCGGGTCAGAGTGGGCCTCTTCGGGTAAGCTGGTGGAAAGGGCATATAGATCGTTGACCACAAAACCGTATTTTTCTACCACGGCGACAGCGGCCCGGTTGTATGCCTCGATCTCTTCGTTGTAGCGCTTGAAGTCATCGGACATCTTTTCGGACAGTACGCTGGTGGAAGTTGCGAAAATGAACTTAGCGCCGGGGAAAAGCTTTTGGAGCCGTTGGCAGATACGGTCAATGTAGTATGCGTAAACATCAATGGGCGTATGGGGGTCTTCACCAAGGATCCGCAGGCAGTCCCAAAGTCCCGCATTCCAGTGCACGACATCCACTTGCTTGTCTGCGACCAAATTCTTATATTCAAGGGTATACCGTAATACATAGGATGCGAAGCGGCAGTTTTCCTCCGGGAAGTATACGTCCGCAATTCCATCCAGACTTCTTTTAACGGCCTTGTCATAACCCATGCGGATGGAATCGCCGATCAGTAATATGTTTTTCATAGGGCATTTTCCTTTCTGCTGATACTCTTCTTAACAGCTTGTGAGATTACATTATAGTCATTCGTAAGGATCGTATCGATGCCCATATTCAAAAACGAAATAGTTTCTTCCGGGTCGTCAGACCAGAACACATTACAGATAATTCCGTTTTTGTGGGCCTTATCGATCATTTCCTGATTAAAATAGGGCTTATAGAGCTGAACCTTTTCACAGCCAAATGCAATGGCCCGATCCACAATGTCCCAAGGCCTGGCATTCAGATGCCCGACACATATGGCTATTTCCGGGGCAAAGTTTTTAAATTGACGGATCTGCATATCCGTTTCCAACATGAAATATACATACTTTTCACAGTTATACTTTTTTACAAGGGCAACGATCTTTTTCATAATGGCATCCGGATAATCATCCGTGTATGACAACGGTTTTACGTGTACATTCATGACCACCTGTCCGGAAAACTTGCGGAGAATGTCTTCAAATCTAAGTATTCTGATTCCTTTGAACTTCTCACCGAATTTAATACCGAAGTCTAATTCTTCAAGCTCACTTAGGGTATGGTCGGTTATGAAGCCCGTGCCGTTGCTGACCCTGTCAAGGTTTCTGTCATGGCAGGATACGATTTCACCATCCTTTGTGGGCCATAGATCCAATTCGATCTCTTCAGCACCCATTGCTATGGCTGCGCCATATGCGATCATGCTGTTTTCGGGGGCGATCGTACTGAATCCTCTGTGTGCGCATACCCGTGGGTAAGGCATGGCCATGTTGTCGTTGACAATCGCGCTTCCCGCAAACCGGTATTGCCAGGGTTTCCTTCCAAATTCAATATATTGGTAATGGGGGGCATCGGGATTGCCAAAACCCGCAGGTTTGTAATATTTGTTCTTGGGATCGAAGGTGGCGGTCGCCATTCCAAATTTTCCACGCATGTTATGCAGCACTTTTCCATAGGGCGAGACGACCATGCTGGCGCCGCATACATCAGAATCTTCGTTAAAGCTAACGGAGGAACGGATTACATAGGCGTTGGTATTGTACGCCAGAAATCTGCACATGGTTTCGATTGCATCGTGGCTATCACTTCGCTGCAGAGAACAGCCGATGATGATATCCACGTCTTTTCTGGCGATATTGGCAAAAGCCTCGTAAAAATAAAAGTCGTAACAGGTCAGAAAACCGTATTTTAACCCGTCTATCTCCAATACGTATGGCTCAGAATATTCAAAGGTATATGCGGAATCAAGCTGTAATGTGTTTAGCTCAAGGGGCGGCAAATGCTTTTTAAAGTATTTACCGACAATTTCACCGTTCCGGTTGATGGCATAGGTGGTGTTTCTGTAATTTCCGTTTGTTTCAAACAATGCGTTGACAAATACCACGGCATTGCAGCGCTTGGCAGTTTCTATGCATTTATCCAGCAGGATGCCTATGTATTTGTTGTGATAAAACAGTGTTTCTTCTCTCGTGCTGGTGGCACAGGGGACGTCACTGTATTCCGGCAATACGATGATATCGATTGTTTTGTCACAGGCGTCGAGCATGTCCATCTTATACTTGAAGAATTCATCAGAAAGGGAAACGTCCCTTGAATAGGGTGGCTGTATGATGCAGGCTTTCATTTTCTATCACCTCAAATAAATGGTACTTGTTTTTCATGACAGTTGCACGCAGATGGTTTAAATTCCTTGAATTTCTAAAATGCCATGGATGTTTAGCCGGTCAATGGTGCAGCAATAACCTTCATCGCTTTCCCGTAATGCAAGTTGGATCCCGTCGGGCTGCCAGATCACACATGACGGCTTTTTCTTACTGCGGATCGTGACCGTAAGTGGGCCGATTGGGGGGATCTCGCGGAAGGCGCGGACACCGGTGGCGTTGTGCTCTCCAGCCATGTTTAAGATATTGACCATGATGCTTCCGTTTTTCTTCATAATGGAAACATCCACATAGTCGCTTCCCTCTACACTGACGAGGGGGGCATAATCGCACACTTGGAACAAAGACCGCACATACTGCTTAAGGGCGTAGGTAATGTTCTGCTTATAGGCAGATCCAAAATCAATGCACAAAGAAAGTATTTGACCCTGCTCCAGTAAATTGCGTACACACGATATGTGCTTTTCTGGTTCATAGTAGTAATTTTGCTCGTAGCAAACGATTGCAGGCTCTGCGGTGATGCAGATCGGGGGCCAGTAATCGGTTTCCATTGCTGACAGACGGTCACCGCCGTCTAAAAACAGCAGTTGCTTTTTCTTGTCTTTGAACCGAACACCGCTGGCAGCTTCGTGCAAGGGTATACCGCCATCTGCAATTACGGCGCCGCCATGCTTAGCAAAATGGATCAGGCGATCCAGAGTTTCCTTTTCGTAAGAATCGGCAGTTGGCGCTACTATGACCTTGTATTTTGAAAGATCAGAAAGTTCCGCTTCGTTGATAACGGCACAACTGTAACCGATATCTCCGATTGCGCAGATCCAACCTCTCACACTGTCCCATGCGCTTCCGGTAAACAACGCATCCTGCTCCGGCTTGTCCGAGTAGCATTTGGGATATATGATACCGATATCCGCAATGTTTTCTGCGCGGAAACAGAACGGTTCTCTCTGGCGGCAGAACTGCGCCACTTGCCTCCAACTGTCGATTGCCCATGTCTGCACGAGACCGCCTGTTCCGTAGAGGATATTGAAAAATTGGAATCCGCCGCCAAGACCCAGCACAACGCCGGCTTCCTGACATAGTTGAGAGGCTTCTTTCGTGCAGCGGTTTCTGCTCTGCCAAGCCATCGGCATGCAGTGCTGCCCCCAGGCCATGAGATCCCAAGTGATATTTTGGTTCGCGCAGCACCTGCCGTTCTCTCTGGCGCTGCGTACGGAGTCATCACAGTGATAATCACCGGAAATGTAGTCAATGGGAACACTGCGTTTCTCGGGCATAAAATGGGAGTACATCCAGTTGGATGTGATCTCAAAATCGGGATATTTGGATTTTACCGCTTCCATGTAGCGGGCAACATACTGGCGGAATCCCTGTCTGCAGAATTCCCGGTATTGAGGATAATTTTCGTCGCCCGGATAGGGAGGTGGACAGTTGTTTTCCGCGCGCCATGCATTCTGTGCGTGGACACTATAATCGGTAAAGCAAGCCCAGCAATCGCCGTCTATCCACGCACCATTGCAGCCATAGTCGCCTGCGATTTCCAGAAGCTGAGGGATCAGAACGGTGTCCACATAGGGACTAAAGGGGGACAGGAAATCCTGGCTTACAGTACCGTCCGCAGAAACGATGGCCCAATCGGGATGGAGTGCAGCCTGCAACTGGTCATAAAGACCAGAGTGATGGGCATACAGCCGTATCCCTCTTTTAGCAGTAAGGTCCCGCCACACCTTTAAGACATCCATGTTCATTTGCTTGGCGTGGTGTCCGGCGGTAGTCCTATAGGAGGATATACCGGCATGACCCTTGGTGTCCACTTGGATCATATCCGGCTGTGTTTCATCCAGCATTCTTTCAATAGAGCTTGTATCTATGATGCTGCCAACAACATCGTTCTCGAAGGCATGAAAATCAAAGTGCAATCCCAAAAAGCAGGCGGCTCGATTTTTCTTTTTATATTCCATTGCGACCTCTCTTAATCAATCAATCATATTAAGATCAATTTTCATTCATTGTAACATAGGATCAAAAGGAAATAAAGTGTAAAATATTCTGCTCATATGGCACCACAACCAGCAAAAAGGGGCTGTAAAATAATCCGTAAAAATATTCACAATAATCGGCGGGAGCAAGCCCCCGCCCTACAAACATCTCATCTGAGATCCCATAGGGCGGGGATTTGCTCCCGCCGTAAGTCTGCTTTATGAATGAAAACAGAATGAATATTCGTTAATTTACAGCTCCTTTTTGCTGGCCGTTACGAACTATTTAGATGCCAACTCAAAGTTGGACTTTTTCGTCCCTGATCTGATAATTTTTCACGCTTCTTAAAACAATTAACCCAATAACCAATATTACAGGGAATAGTGTAGCAACAAGTAAACCTGTTTTAAGATCGCCGCCTGACATTTCTGAAAATTTGCCCACCATAGTAGGGCTTACGGCAGCACCTAGATCACCGGCCAATGCCAAGAATGCAAACATTGCAGTTCCTCCTCTTGGACATTTCTGCGAGGATATGCTGATAGATCCCGGCCACATAATACCGACGGCTAAACCGCAGAGCGCGCAGCCTGCAAGTCCAAGGACCGGCAATGCGGACAGCGATGCCAACAAATAGCAACCGGCACACATAATTCCGCAAACAAGCATGACCTTGGTCAAATCAAGTTTTTCGCTAAACTTTCCATACAGCATACGGGAAATACCCATAAACATAGCAAACATACATGGGCCTGCTAAATCGCCTGCGGTTTTAGAAACACCAAGTGCCGATTCTGTAAATGCGGATGCCCATTGCGTCATAGTTGCTTCGGATGCACCGGCGCAAATCATGAGAATGATCATCAGCCAAAACACGGGAACACCAAGCAACTGCCTGATACCCATGCTCTTTCCATCTTCGACCAATCTTTCAATGGGACAATTTATAAAATTAAATGCATTATATAGCGGAACGAGTGCCCAGATAAAAGAAAGTATTTTCCATCTTTCTATACCAAACAAGGCAAAAAAGAGTGTTGAACCCAAAATCACACCCACTGCTCCCCAACAGAAAAATGAGTGCACGAGGCTCATGACTCCGTCTTTATTTTCAAAGGGACATGCTTCAACTATGGGACTTATCAAAACCTCCACAAGACCGCAGCCTATTGCATATAAAACAACCGAAAGAAGAATCCCCATGAAGGGAACAGGCATGATTTCCGGCAAAATTGCCATCAAGATGAGACCTACAGCCGATAACACCTGAGATGCCACAACGCAGGTGCGATATCCGATTTTATCAGCAAATCTGGTAGCCGCAAGGTCTGTAAGCAATTGTGTCAAATAGAATACGAACGGAATCAGCGCAATCTTATCAAGTGTAATTCCGTATGTGCTTTTGAATGTTAAAAACAATAGCGGCGCAAAATTAGCGGATATAGCTTGTGTAACAAAACCAAGATAACAAGCGGTCAGTGTTTTTTTGTAATTCTTCTGTTTCGTCATGATGATTCCCTTCAAGTTTGATTCAGATTTTTCTTGATTAATTATATCACCATACCGTGCCACAAAAAAGTCACAAAAACGCCAAAGTTAAGCACTATTTACCCGTATCATAGCTCTGACTGGGTGAGTATCCATATCTTTTTTTGAACTGGCGGCTAAAGTAGTTTACTGAATTAAAGCCACAGGCGCAACTGATCTGCTGAAGATTTTGCGTTCTTTCGCTCAATAATTGATGTGCTGTTTGAAGTCTGTATTGAATCAGTGCATCAACAGGAGGACAGCCCATATATGTATGAAAGCATCGTCCCGCTTCGCTGCGGCTGATGCCTGCAGCGTTGGCAATATCCCCAAGTGTTATTGGTTCAGCATAGTTTTCATAAATATAGGAAAGCATCTTTTGAAGGCGAATTTGATTATCGATCTGAATGCGTTTTGCTTCAGTTTTTGGAAGCTGATTAAAATTGCAGGACAAAAACTCAAATATACGGTTGAGGTTACGCTGGACAGCCAATTCATAACACGCTTTTTTCTCATTCATTTGCCTGTAAACATTTTTAATCAAACGGTTTATCTCACTGTAAGAACGGTCTCCATGTCTAAACACAATGAACGGCAGTGAATCACATTGCGCAATAGGCAGTATGTATTTTTGATAAATGGCACTTGTTTCGGGGGCCATTAACACGCCGGAAAATACAATATTCGGCATTGGATCGGGAACATCACCTGACAACTGTTTTATTCCGTGCAGCATATTTCCGTTGACAAATATACTGTCGCCTGCTTCCAGTATGATGTGCTGCTTACCAACTTGGTAATCTAAAACTCCGCATTCTGCCGTTGCAATCTCAAAATCAGGATGCCAATGCAAGGGCCCTGCCCAGTGGGGCAGAGCAGCAAGCTCATCGTGAAAATAGGTGATTGGAAATTCTAAGCCAGTGTGCGGTATATGCTCTCGCAATTGATGATCGAGTGTGATAGGCATAAAATTTCGCCCCCCTCATAACAATTAAAACTATTGTAGCACGGAATTGCGATTTTTTCTACTACATTAGCCAAGCCAAAAGTGGCCGTATTTGAATTTGAACTTATTGCTACATTTTAGAAAAAACTGTTGACGAAGCTTAATCAAGAAGGACTTCGTAACGTTGAATTAGGATACTTCGCACGGCGGAGTGAGAGGTCAATGTAGATCCCAAAGCCGCACTTTGTACAATTGAGCTGCAAACGGGAACTTCCTCTGGTGATCTTATATGCGACGAACCGCTTGCAGTCATCGCAGCGGACAGCGGCTTTCATGGGTTCGGGTGTAGGAATAACAGGTGTCATATCAGGCAGCTCCTTTCCGCTTCAGAGATTTCTCTCCAACAACCAAAGGCTTTCCATCTGATAGGCAATATACTTATTCACTATTCACTATTACTTATTACTTTCCAAAAATCGCCGGGTGGGATTCAGTGAAAAGTGAATAGGTAATAGTGAAGAAGTAAAAATCGCCAATCTTCTGTCGAAGATCGGCGATTTTTGGCTGTTACGAACCATTTAGATGCCACTATTAAATATTCAGTATATAATGAGCATTTTCGTTTTCGCACATAGCAGAAAACGTCACGTACTCAACGTTGCCGTGTTCACTTTCCGTTCCGGGATGGTAATGTCCTTGGTACACCGCCTTTACCTTTCCACTTTTTTGCAACATATTGTTTATTTCTATAGAATTATATAGCCTATGATCTTCGCGTATGCAGGGGTCTAAGTTTTGATGAATGAAAATATAAACGTTATCCCAAGCTTCATCGATCTGCCTTTTCAGATCGTCGGTATGCGGGTAAAAGGTATCCTTCCAATCAGTATCTCCGGGCAAATAGTGATTACCGTTTTTAAAATAACAAGCATCTAAAAACAATAAGGTTTTTTCTTTCATTATCATGTTCTTTGGCTTACAATCGCCTAAAATCTCATAGAATTCGGCTTCGGTAAAAGCGAAAGCATCATGATTTCCCATTAAGCAAATACTTTTGATCGGGCATGTATTTATAACATTTGCAATTTCTTTGAGATTTTCCATTTCTTTTTCGTGGGAAACCTCCGTATCTGTTAGATCGCCTAAACAAACAATCAAATCGCATTTTTCGGATTGAAAAAAGTTATATGCCTGCCGGATTTTTTCTAAAGACTTACTGTTGTAACGGTTACCGCAGGTGACCGCTTGAGATGAGTAATGCGCATCTGTAAAAATACCGATTTTCATAAAACCACCGCCTTTTACTATATCATATCATAAACGTTTGATGAAAGCAAGGCTGCTTCCGTATCTTGAAAATCGAGCAAAATTTCAGGGTATAAAAACACGAAAACCGCCGGAGGTCTGGTAGAAGGGGATGGTGGATTCGATTTGCATTTTCGCCTGTGGCGAAAATTATAGTAGCCACCAGTTCAAAAACTGGTGGCAGCAACTGTCCACCGGACAGTTGCATTTAGATGGGTTCGAATCCACATCCAAGCAGAAAAGAGACACACCGAAAGGTGTGTCTCTTTCTGGCAGTTTTGAACTTAATGTATCTTTTATGCCGTTTTCCAAAAACCGCTGACGAAGAAAAAACCTTAGAGCTGCAACGACTTTTTTGTTTTTAGCGGCTCTGATAAATGCTCATTTTTGTTATTGAACTAAATGTATATGTTGATTTATAGTAGATTTGCAAAATTATCCATGATATACTATACACATCATTTGCAACCAGCCTTCGCCATAAGGAGTGATAGAATGGACAATTATTTACTGCTTCAGAAGAACAGCCGTGTTTCTCTACTGGTTAGGTACACAGATCGTTACCACATCATTGCTGTGAATAACAAGTTGGATAATGATAAGGAAGAAAAAGTTCTGGCGGGAAATTGCAGCGATGCAGTGATTGATGAGATGGGATTGATCCGTGAAACCATAATGAAAACAGATTTGCGTGGTGTTGCGATTGGTGGTTGCTGTGCTGGGGATGTCATTGTCTTATACACTAAGGATAAAAAACTGAAATATGTACTGTCCGATGATTATAGCGACGAAGAAATAAAAACTATGTTCACAGGGATAGAGCGTTTCCAACCTCCCCAAAATGGTGGATCAAAATCTCGCAAAGCTGATTGGCGTACAGAAATGCAAACCGAATCCATGAGAAAAGTAATGGGACCAATTGGTGTTGTGTTAAATCTTTGTGGCTGCGTATGTTTTGTTGGTACATCTTTGTTTGGGCGGCTTAGTGCGATTTGGTCAACATTTTGTCTGTTAGTAACGGCCATTTCAATTGGTTTGTACTTTTTGTATCCTCAATATTTTTCTATTATGGGCAGCAAAGAATATAAGCGTGTTGGATACACAGCCAAAGTGAAACATTTGGAATTTGCCATCATGGCACCTGCTCTTGCATTGACGCTTCGGAGCCTTAGGGATTATTACTTCCCCAACTGGATTCCACTTTTGATTGCAGGTGTAGTTGTAGGATTTGCTGCAACGATCATAATGTACATTTTCTCAAAAGAAGTTCGAGAGAATACACCTCTTATAGTTGTCGTCCTGCTTTTATCTGTGTTTGTTTCTAGCGGCATTGTGGGACAACTAAACCATCTTGCCAATTTTGGTGCGGATGAACCTCAAACATGTACGGTAATTGACACCGAAAGAGATGACGGCGGTAGACATGCATATCGATACTATTGTACTGTGGAACTTGCTTCTGGGGCTGAAGTGGAAATTCCGATCAGCGGTTCGGTGTACAATAAGCTACAGTCAGGTGATCTAGTCACCGTATACATTGGTCAAGGCGCGTTTGGAATTGAATACGCATATTTTGTTGAAATAGAATAGTATTTACCGGAAGAGGGCTGGCTCCGCTTAAAATTAAGCGAAACCAGCCCTCAAATGCTTACGACCGTCGGTTCGAATCCATCATGTAGGTGTTTTACATACATGAAAATCGAGTGAAAATTTGGGGTATAAAAACAGGAAAACCGCTATAGACTCTAGCGGTTTTCGTCGTGCAGTAATTAAGAATCCGCCAAACCAAAACGCCCAGACCGTTAGGTCTGGGCGTTGGTTTGGCAAGCTTGGCTGAAATGAATCGTCAGAGGATTTTTGAGACAAGAAATTAAAAGTGAAATTCAAGAAACACAATGTTTTGATAGTTTTATGGAACTGCTGGAGATCAAAACAAAGGTTGGTCAAAATGACTTTCAGTAATAGAGCTTCCTTATCACTTTTTCGCACTGAACGGAATCCATACCGCATTTCATATCCGGGTGGTACAGCAACTTAAGAATCAACTTGTCGATTTCCGACAGCTCCTGTGGTTCGGAAAATTCCGCGTAGATCAGACTGTCGGGTCGGAGGGAGGTGTCCTGAATAGGACCCAGACCATTGTATAGCTCCTCAAGAATTACGGAGTTGCGCAGAGACTGACCAAGACTGGTCAGGCAGCAGATGATGGCATCGTAGATCTCGTTATCCATATTATACCAGAAGGTTACGGCACCGTCCATGTTGGTGTAGTGGTTGCCCATGATCTGTGTCATTTCCGAGGGCGTGCAGAAGTGTACTTGGAGATTCGCCGGCTCATCCTCTCCGGCTTCGGCAATGCCCGGGAATCCCTCTATGGTATTGAGCCATTGGGCGAAGCTGTTCAGGGTAGCAAGATCCTCCCCGGTGTAGGTGCCGTGGAGGGAATAGCGGATGGGAAGAGTCCATTTTTGCAGAAGGGTGGCATCGCCGCTGTTGACAAATTCCGCGTCCAGGCAGACCTCATTGAACCAAACGATCACATCCTCTATATCAACTCCGGGGATATAGAGGGCAGAATGGATCGGTTCAGTGGGGGCAGTTGTAGGCATGATGGTTTCTTCCACAGGTACAGTTGTGGAGGGGGTGGCTGCATCTGTGGGGGCGGTGGCAGGAATCGTGGTGGTAGGTTGGATGGATGCAGGATCGCCACAGCAGGCGGTCAGGAGAAAGGCGCATAGAAGAAAAGAAAAAAGTTTTTTCACGGGTGATCACCTCGGTTTGATTATATCTCTAATTCTTCGATATGTCCACTTTTACTATGCAAGTTTCCACTTATTCACTATTCACTATTGCTTATTACTTTCCAAAAATCGCCTGTTGGACTTAGTGAAGAGTGAATAGGTAATAGTGAAGAAGTAAAAATCGTCAATCTTCGAAAGATGATTGACGATTTTTGGCAGTTTTGAACTTAATGTATATTAACTTATTAAAGTTTCTTGTATTGGATTGATTCTGCAACAACATACGTGCCTTGGCTTATTCATTAAGCAATATCGTACGGACCTTTCACGTAGGGAGAGTCAGTTGTTTGAACGTATTCTACAGGATCAATCCCAAATCGGGTAAAAAACACATTCAGGTAGTTTGTGCCAACGCCGCCACCGTCGCGGACACCGATCGCCACATAAATTACGGTTTGGCTTTCGAGAGAGTACAATACCTTTCGTATATCTGCTTGAATAATTTGATGCTGGAACAGACTTTCGGGGTCGTATGGATCATCCACATCTAAGTACAGTTCGTTCTTAATGCTAAACTCTTTAAAATTGCCGTCAAAGGTGAAATCCTTCCATTGTTGTTCCTCTGCAATAGAGTCAATGTACTGATCAAATTCCAACGGGTTTTCAATTTTGAATTCCAAATACGCTTCAAAACCATAGTCATCAATATTTTCCGCCTTATACGAGAAGCGTACATCACTAAAGGAATCTTTGATGCTTTCAGGAAAAAAGGAATGTATCAAAATATGTTCGATATCCGTTGTCTTAACATTTGGATAGTGACCGTAGTCGGCAATATCCGTAGTTTCAGTGTATTTGACAGGAATTTGTGCCGCTATAATGACAACAATACAGAATAATATGAGCCCACACAGGATCATACCAATCCTAACAAGAACATAGACCCCAAACCCACGCATAAGTAACCCCAAAAAGGACACATCTTCTTTCGGCAAAGGGGTGTTGGCCGCAGGTTCAGATAGACTGTCAGCAAGTTCTGGGACAGTATAAGAACGTGCAATATTTACTTGGCATAAGGCTTTAAGCAGCTCAGTCTCCTCGTCGATATGTGCTTGTTTTCTTTCCCGCAGCCCATTGACAATTCGCGGTATTTCGTCAGGACACGCAAGCATTTCTTTGATTTCCAGAATAGAGAAACCGAACTTTCGCAAAACAGCAATGTCATTCAATGCTCTGATGTCCGATTCAGAAAAATCGAACAATTTTCTGCCAAGGTAGTTTTCAGTAAATGTGGGGGATACGAGCCCTTCTTCAATATAGTAACGGACGGTGCGGTCTGTCAGTCCGGTTGCTTCGCATACTGCTTTCATCTTCATCTGCCATCCCTCCAATTTCGTATATTATAAACTTTAACGTAGGGGAGAAGTCAATACCTGTTTGAATTTTTTCAGTCTTCGACCGTTCGAATCCATCATAGTGTTTTGCATCTATGAAAATCGAGCGATCATTTTGGGTATAAAAACAGGAAAACCGCTAGAGAGTCCAGCGGTTTGAGGGGATGGTGGATTCGATTTGCATTTTCGCCTGTGGCGAAAACTATTGTAGCCACCAGTTTTTGAACTGGTGGCAGGAACTGTCCACCGGACAGTTGCATTTAGATGGGTTCGAATCCACATCCAAGCAGAAAAGAGACACACCGAAAGGTGTGTCTCTTTTCTGGTGGGGGATGGTGGATTCGCCCCACCGAAGGCATAGCCAGCAGATTTACAGGCTGTAAAAAGTCGGCTAATTCCAACTTGAATTTGATTCTTGACAACAATATGACAGCAACTGGAAATTATTCGTTGTCAGGTTGGGTATACTTGCGCATGCCATCATTGAACTTGTCTACCGACTTCCTGTTTTGTTTTTCCCGCAGCTCAGTATAGATCTCTCGGGTTATCTCTACTCTGGAGTGACCCAGGATCCGCTGTGCAGTTAATTCGTCAACATCCATTTCAAACATTAGTGTGGCGGTTCCGTGCCGAAGGTTGTGAGCAGTAATTACCGGCTTTCCGTCGTTCATAAAGCCGACCGCTGCGCAGTATCTATCCCATGCGCCTTCATAACCTCTTAGCGTCATCATTCCCCCACCCTTTCCGGCCCGGTTGCTGTCTTGGGCGGGAAAGACATAGATGGAACTGGATGCATCATGCGCTTTTTGGAGTGGTTGGGCGAGAATATCAAGAATCGGCACAATGCGGTTTCCCGCTTCCGTCTTAGGCGCTTTGAACCTCGGTGTGGATCCAGTGGGATAGTCCAGCGATTTGCTTATGGTTATTTCCTTTTTGGAAAAGTCCACATCATCCCATGTAAGCGCCAGCGCTTCTGATTTTCGCAGACCGGTACAGAGCAGCAGAAACGGGAACAGACCGAAGGGAGCATCGACATTGCGCAGAATGGTCTTGATCTGATCATCGGTGGGCGCAACCCGCTTTCCCCGCTTCAGGCCTTTCGGCAGCCGCACAGATGTTACCGGGTTATATTTTGCATGATCGTTGGCAACAGCATAGTCGAAGATCATTCGGTAAATTGAGCGAATGGAATTGACAACTGTGGCGCTGTATCCCTGCGTTTTGGCCGCGGTTAGGTGGTTGATTACATCCAGTGCTGTTACCTCATCCACCGGCTTTTTGCCGTGCCGTGCCAAGATCTGCTGATAGTGCGGAAGATAGTTGTTCCACGTGCGCTGCTCAATCTCTTCCCGGTGCTGCCGCTCCCAGTCCTCTGCGACCTTGCGGAATGTGGGAGAGTAGGTTTCCTTTGCCTGCGCGGCATGCAGCTTCTTATACAGCTGCTCAGGATCCTTGTCGTATATACTGTGGCGGCCCTTTACGTCAGTGTAGGTAGCCATATACCGTCCGTCTTTGCGCAGAGTGAACATTTCTGCATAATTAATACGTTTTGCCATTTACATCCTTTCCGGGATATGCTACTATAAAAAAGTAGACTACCCCTATCGTAGAGTGTGAGGGTTTTCTATCTGCCGCTCCGGTGTGTCAGCGCCGGGGCGGCTTTTTTATACATATTCGACATCGATGCTTATACTGAAATACCTGCTGTCTTTGCTTGTGGACCCATCTTCAGAGGAAATCTTATAATCACCACCGGTAATGCAGCCAATAACCGATTTGACGGAATGGCGTTTGCGGATATTATTTAACTGCCCAATGTCTTCATGCTTTATGTATCCAACAAGGAGGTTATCCATGTACACGGCAATGGCGTTTTTATCATGGGTGTTGGTAGGCTCGTCCCGGAGCTCAGCGACTTTGTTTGTCCTTTTGTACCGGTATATGATGCTTCCGCCTAATCCGTGGGAAAGAATATCGTCTTTCCTGTAATTCCAAGCCGGATTGGGAATAGCGATCTTGCTCACATTATTTTGGTAGTAGCTGACACCTGCCAGATAATATGTAGCAGATTTTCTTGATTGATCTGAGTTAGAGGGGGCTTTATTAGGTATCAATTTGGAAAGCGGATTTTTTAGATATCCCTTCTTCACGAGTCCCCAATAGGCAAGGAGACCCCCGGCAATAACGCCGAAAACAAATGTACCAAAATCAGTGGTTATGTTGGCAATTCCACCAAGCAAAAGAAATGCACCAACGATAATTTGCCAATTCATAAGCAACCTTCTTTCTAAAAATATAGATCTGTAGCCAAATTACCATGGACATAGTAACAGACGGCTTTGCGCATGAACTGTTCGGTAACATCGAACCGTTCAGCCAATTCCCATAGTTCGGTACAACCCTCTGCGATTGCGTTGTCTAACTCGTTGACCGGGATAAGCTGCTTCAATGCCCATTTGTCTGCTTTGTTTTCATGACGCTGCCGGCAATCAAAACTGGAATACTGATTATAAAAAGCACCGGTACAGCAATGCCCCATCTCGTGGGCGAGCTTGTTCCTCTCATCGGTTTCGCTGTGGAGACTAAGAAGATCAAGTGCAATAAAACAATCGCCGTCTTCGTCCATAAGCGCAAGGGCCTCCCGCTTTTTAAGCGGAAAGTGATCTACCGCAATATTTTGTTCTTCAGCAATGCGGTAGAGACCCTGCAAAGTGATCATTTTTTCTTTTTCCTTTCCCGAATAAAGGCAGCATAACGGCGAACATCTTCCAGATCGTCGTCGTCAATCTCGGCACTATCTCCCCAAAGTGCAAATTTCAATTCTTCGTTGCTGATCTTGCGCTCACCGGATACGGTGGGCGCTTTTTCTTTACCAAGAAGGTAGTCAGTGGATACACCGAAATAATCAGCGATTTTTGTGAGAGTTGCATTACGAGGGGCTGTTCCGTTTTTCCAAGCAGTTACACTACCAGATGATGCGCCAATAATCTTCGCAATAGAATTTGGTGTTTCTCCGCGTTCTTTACAGAGCGCGGAATATCGCTCAAAGAATACATTTCCCATATAAGACACCTCATTTTTGTGAAATGTGGAGTGCTGACGGTGTCGAAATTTGGGCACAATGACAAAATCTCATAAAATTGAGAAATTGTACTTTACAACCTCATTTATATGAGATATAATCATGACACAAGCGACAAACACCGGCGCAATCTCACGTTATTAAGATTTGTGGTTATTTCTATAATACATTGGTTGCAAGAGTTTGTCAATGAGAAAATCTCATATTTTTAAGAAAGCGAGAGGGTTTAGAGGATGACGTTTACAGAGATGAGAAAAAAACACGGCTTTACGCAAGTCAAATTAGCCGAACTTCTTGGAGTCGATCAGAGCACAGTAAGCCTGTGGGAGAGCGGAAAAACCGCACCTAATAGAAAAACTGCGAGTCGCCTAGCAGATCTGTTTAACTGTACTGTCGACGAATTGTTCAAGGCTATCGATTTAGAAACAGTTGTTGGTTAAATAAATTCCAAGTCGAATGGAAACCCAGCCGACGGAGGTACGGCGGATGTGGGCGGGAAGTTATTTTAGGGAAGAACGGCCGCGAGCGCAGCGGAAGGTTGTCGGTTCAAATCCGGCTCTGCCCTCCACCGGTGGTACGGCGCCGGAATATACCTCCTGCAAGAAAAGGCAGCTAGGGCTGAAAGGCTGCCCACCGTATAGCCAGCGGTGGCCCACTCAACCGACAGACAATGAAATGGGAGGTGCAACATGGCAAGAGAAAAAGATGGATACCGGGAAAACCTGGAACTGCTCAACATCCGTTATCCGCAGAGCGATATGCTTAGCATCGATGAGGTTATGACAGTCACCGGGATCAATTCAAGAAATACCGTCAAGAAGCACCTGGGACAATATTTCGTTGCAGGGCGGTTGAGCAAAGTATTCTTGGCCCGGTACATGTGTGGCGGACCTACATAACGCTGAGGTTAAAAAACATCTACACTATGGGACAGTTGGGGTTGCGTACATCCTAACGGGTGCGGCAGCCGGTTCGAGTCCGGCCTGGTCCCAATTTTGATGGAAGGGAGTTTGCGCATGGTTCTTTTGAGATACATTCTCGTAACCGCAGTTGGAACAGTGGCGGAGCTTCCTTCTGCCGTTTCTTCGGATCCTAACAAGCGTATTTGCAAGAGACAGCTAATACCTTGGTTTACATCCGGTTTCGAGTAGTTTTGAGCCGGATCCGAAGAAATAGAAGAAAAATTTGTAACACCGGGCGGCGGCAATCCTTTCACCCAAAATATGCCTACTATATCAAACCTACTTTAACCTCTTAGGTGCCGCCGCCCTTTTTATGGCTCCGTAGCTCAGTTGGCTAGAGCGCCGGGTACCGGTCCACTCGGAATGTCGCAGGTTCGAATCCTGCCGAAGCCACTAAACGGCTGATTGCTGTTTTTTATGCCGATGCAGAGGAATAGGGGTCTGTGGGTTTTCCTTTCATTTACCACAGACGGGAGCGAACCGCAACAGCGGCAACGCAGACAGCGGATGGCGGGGCCGCTGGACTAAAAAAAGACGGGCCGATGTGGTCATCGGCCCCTACGGTGAGGCAAATTTGTGCGAGAGCACTGAAATAACGAAAAGGAGAATCATTATGCAAACATTTGAGGAATTCAAGAAAGAGTTTGATGCCATGATGGATGCGCGGATAGGTGCGCAGCCGGAAGCGGTTTGCGATGCCGGCAATGTTGTGGCGGGCGTAAATCCTGAAGCGGAAGCGGAGAAAGCCTGTGAAGCCTTGCGGGCAGAACTGTTGGCTATGGATCTAAAGCTGGCAACTGCAGCCAAAAGGATTGAAGGACTGGAAGAAGAGCTGGCCGAGAAACAGACGGCACTGCAGAATGCCAACGCCATGGCAAAGCAGTGGCAGGGCAATGCCAGGAACATCTCACTGCAGCTTAAAAAGGAAAAAGAAGAAAGAGAGAAAGACCGCAAGATCTTTGATGATGAATGTAAGCGGTATGACGATACGCTCGATATGATCCGCAAATTTGTCAGCAAGCCTTGCAGATGGCCGCTGATCCTTGGTATCGGTTTTTGTGTGCTTGCGATCTTGGTAGGCGTGTGTATCGACCATGACCTTATGACCTGTGCACTGGGTGAACCTCTGGCAACGGGACTGTTTGCAACTGGCACGCTGTTCCTTGGTGTAGTAGCTGAACGCCAGCGGCTGAGGTAAGGCCATGGCGACGGCTAATTTCTCAGCACCAAACTGGGTGCATCAACTAATAGCGCAGCGGATTGGCATTGAGGGCAGCTTTGCTGTGGAGATGGAAGATGATCTCCATGTGGGGTTCCTGGTACATAAGACCCAGAAGAGGTATTGCGTCAATAAGTTAACCGGGAATGTAATCGAGTCATAGGAGGGAATATGGTAGTCAACGAAAAAGCGCTGATGCGCTGCATGAAGGAAGCTTACAAGCACCAGGGATATACTGTGACAGTCTATGACGGCTGGATGGTGATCAACGGCGGATACTGGCTGGTCAGAATCGCAGAGGAAGAAACATCCAATGAGCTGCGCAGTCTGATCATCTTGCACATGCGTGACTTGCCCCAGGAAGGACAGGCCTTTAAGACCATAAAGGGCGACTGCGGCCCGATCGTGCAGCAGGTGATGCTGTCAAAGGCGCTGGAATCTCTGGGAAATATGGAGGCTAAATTGGTTGAGTCCATGGGCGACAATGGTCCGGTGATCATTCGCAGATCTCCGATCCGATATGACGGCGCGGTCATTTGGCAGAATGCGGCAGATCTGGCGGTACTGGCGGTAGATCCCCGGTATGAAGCCCTGCTGGAAAGCCACAAGGATGTACAGCGGGTGGGTACCGGCCTTTACAAGGACGATATGGTATCCACGGCATGGATACTGGGAATCTATGAGACCAACGCAATCGAAAAAATGGACCACCTGGCAAAATTCCGGTGGGTCCATGCGTAAAAAAGCGGCGCCCCCAGCCGACCAAAGCAAGGGCACCGCGTTTCAAACCAGCCGAAAGGGGCTGTGTGACCATTATAGCACACAGCTCCTTTTTCAGCAAGTAGGAAAAGGAGAATGTTATGATTATTTTGAATGATATTTCCGCTAAAGCGGTTGCAAAATTGGAACAGGAAAGAAAGAGCATTCCGGTTATCAAAGATAACGAAATTGGGGCAAAGCTTCAGGGAAAGGGTGCGGCAGACGCAAAGGCATCACTAATGGCAGATGCTGTATTGAAGGTCCTGGCGGATTTCTGCCGGCAGAGCAGTGATTTTGCCCAGGCTGTGCTGTCTGGCGGTTCATTTGTTGATTGCATGAAATCGGCCGCTAAGGGCACTGGAAACTATGCTGAAGGGTCAGAGATATGTGAAAAGTGCGTGCAATTCTATATCCCGGGCGCAGAAATCCATGTACAGTGGCGGGTGGAGCTGCCAAAGAATGAAGATACAGGCCGCAATGACAATCAGAACACAGAGTTTACTCTGGAACTGATGGATCTGCTTAATTAAGGAGGCACTTATGCTTGGGTATAAAGGTTTCGACAAAGGGCTGAAGTGCAGAGGGTACCAATTCAAAATGGGCCTCAATGTCACAGAGAAGGCAAAGGCGGTTGCCTATGGATTCCACTATGCAGAGGATCCGTTGGACTGCCTCAGTTATTACCCCAACATAGACCACTCCGAGTATTACATCGTAGACGGCACCGGAGATATAGACGAAGACGGTACCGACAGCAAGATTGCTTGCACAGAATTAACGATTCTGAAAAAGCTGACAAAGGAAGATTTCGTGCTGCATGCATTGGCGTATATGGCTGATCACCCGAAGCGAAAGAGAAACAGCAAGGTATGCAAAAACAAGGGTATCGCAGGTAGTTTTGGCTTTGTGATTGTTACCGGTGCAGATCCGATTGCAAAGGGCAAAAAGGGTGATATCTTGGCCTATGCCAGAGAAGATGATGCCGGGAATATCCTTGAAGTGGCAATGGTGAGCGTAGATGGTCAGAAAATCAAGGCCGGAAAATGGTACAGTATCGATCTCGTAGAGAGGATGGTGACTGAGCCGTGATCAAAAAGGAATTGATGGCATTACGGACGCTCAAGGCTACCCCCAAAATGATGGAGATGGCGAGAGCTGACACGAAGCAACCAAGAACGCATAAGAGCTACTGGGGTACATCGAAATACAACGGTTACGAATTCAACATCTTCCTCCGCTGCCAGACCCTAAAGGGTTATCTGAAGGTGGCGATGTTTTTACCGGATAGGATGCGTGCCGGCGACGATATGCCGGTTTATGAGCTGTTTATCAGCAAAAAGGCCGGGCAGTTTCTTACATGGAATTGCCGGGAGCAAAAGTGGTCCGAGGCAATGGCTGATAATCTCCCATGGAGCAAGGACCTCGGCTGGAATTGGAGCTATGGCACAATATGGATCAATCCTGAAGGAAAGCAATCAATCAAGCAATACCTTGGAACGAAAGAGGATGGATGGAAAGGCATTATTGAATGGCAAAGAAGAATCCGGGAAGAGAACCTTGAGGCTAAATATAAAAGAGAAACGGATCGCTGGGATGCAGATCTAAAGCAAACTCCCGCTGTACCGAAAGACTGGAACCAGTGGCTTACAGCAGAAGGAATACCGGAACACTTTCTCTTCTATGACTATGTAAAAAACGGTGCCAAGGAAGGTTATTGCACATATTGCAACAAGGTAGTACCCATCGATAAGGCAGCGCACAACAAAAAGGCAGTGTGCCAGTGCTGCGGCCGTGAAGTCACCATGAAATCGAGAGGAAAACAAAAGTACCTACACACGAAAAGGCACAATGTATATCTACTCCAACGTACGAAGAGCGGATTTGTAGTCCGGGAATTTTGGGCGCAGCGAGCCTATCGAAAAGATGATGGGTGGAAAGCAAAGCTATATTCCGGCGAAATAAGGCGGGCATTCTTTGATAAAGATGCCAAAATGGTAAATGCCTATAGATGGGATCTGTATCGTGGAAGGTGCTACCGATTTATTGCAACAGGCAACTGCAGTAACACTTGGGGAGGATGCGACCCGGGATATGTATACCCTAAAAATATCCGACGCCTTGCTAACGAGGAATTAAAAAAGACAGGCTTCCCGGAATGGCTGAAAACACACCCGGTAATAGATGCAGAGTGGTATTTAGCGATTTACAACTATTTTCCGCAAATCGAGACTTTAGTGAAAGCGAACCTTCCAAAACTGGTAGAGGACGGATTCTTGAACCGGAGTATTTTTGAGGAGGTATGCAGTAAAAAGAGCGGAGACCTTGCAAAACGGATGCGCCTAAATGCCCAGCAATTGAAGCGGCTCAGGGAAAATAATGGCGGGTTTACATTCTGGCGGTGGCTCAGGTATGAGAATAAACATGGAAAGGCTTTTGCCGATGAAATGATCCGCTTCTTCTGTGAAAGCCGAATCGGTCCAGAACGCATAGCTTTTATCCGAGATCGAATGAGCGACGTTAAGATCTACAACTATATCCGAAAGCAGTGTGAGCTTACAGGTCAAAATCCGGTCGAGCTAATAACCACCTGGAAGGACTACCTGGCCATGGCCAAAAGATTCGGCATGAAAATGGAAGATCCCTATGTATTCCGGCCTGCCCGATTGAAACAACGCCATGACGAACTGGTTGTGCGCAGCATGATGAAGGATCTGGAAAAAGCAGCAGCGAAAACGGCCAAGGACTATCCCAAAGTGGAGGAAATTCTAAAAGATATCCGGGATATATACAGCTATGAAGGCCATGACTATGCCGTGATCGTACCGGAAAGCATTCTGGATATTATGGTGGAGGGTAAAGCGCTGAATCATTGCGTAGGCAGCAGCACCCGCTATCTGGATCGCATAGAACGACGGGAGAGTTACATTATGTTTCTCCGCAGAACCTGCGCCTTACAGCAATCCTACTACACTCTGGAAGTTGAGCCGGGTGGCACCGTAAGACAGAAGCGGACAACGAACGACGAACAGAAACCGGACATTGAGGAAGCAAAGAAATTCCTGAAGCAATGGCAAAAGGAAATCGCAAATCGCCTCACAGAGCAGGAGCTGAGCTTAGCGGGGAAAAGCAAACAGCTGCGCATGGAGGGCTTCGCCCAAATGCGCCGGGATAAGGTAAGAATTTACACGGGGAAGTTTCAGGGGCACATGCTTGTGGATGTGCTGATGGCTGATTTAATGGAAAACGAGGAGGAGAAAACAGCATGAGCGATATTATTACTGCCCGGGACATTGAAATTGTCACAGCGGAAATCAAGGTAATTGAGAAGCAGGTGGTCAAGGCAGCAATTTATGGCTGTATCGAAATTGGCCGCAGACTGGTGGAGGCCAAAGAGCTGGTTGGCCATGGTGGCTGGGGCAAATACCTGGAAGAGAATGTCCGGTACTCTCAACAGTGGGCAACCAATCTGATGAACCTTTACAAGGAATACGGATCTCAGCAAGAGAGCCTTTTTGAATCTTTTGCAAATTCCAAGTCATTTGGGAATATCGATGTCACAAAACACATCCTTCTGTTGGCGGTGCCGGCAGAGGAACGGGCGGAATTTGCGGAAAAGAACGATGTGGAGAATCAGACGGTAAAGCAGCTGCAGGAAGCTATTCGTCAGAGAGATGATGCAATTCAGGAGCGAGACAGTAATCTGCAGGAAGTCGTGCGGCTCAAGGAACAAAATGAGCAGATCACAGCCGGTATGAGTGAAGCTGCAGACAAGCTGGAGGCCAAAGACGCCCAACTGAAATCCATGGAGCAGACTCTAAAAGCAGCACAGGAGAAAGAGAATGCCGCGGAACAGAAAATCGAAAAGCTTAGCAAGCAGCTTGAGAAGGCCAAGGAGGGAAAGGCAAAAGCAGAGCAGGCACTGGCGGCAGCAAAAGAGAATCCCGACATACCGGAATCCGTCATGGAGCAGCTGCGCTGTGAGGTGGCGGCTGATGCGGCAAAGAAGGCAACAGAAGAAATCTCCAAGGAATTGGAATCTGCAAAGGTGGCGGCCGAAGCTGCCGCCAAGGACCGGGAAACAATCGAGGCACAGCTGAAGAAAACGCAGGAAGATCTTCTGGCGGCGCAGAAGCAGGTTCAGTTGGCCAACCCGGATATGGTGCTGGTTAGTACCTATTTGCAAGGTGTGCAGGACCAATTCAAAAAAATGCTTGATGCGCTGAAAGCGGTGAAAGCCTCTGATCCGGAAGCCGGTGCCAAGATGAAAGAAAATGTGAAAAGCAAGCTTCTTGAGGGCCTTGCAAAGGCGCTCGAAACTGTGTGACATGGCAGCGTTACGGGTTGATAGCCTGGCGGAGCTGCCGGAGAATATGCGTCGGCAAGTTAACGGCAAGTTAAAAGAGATGATGCCGAACGCAAAGGCGGTACCATCTCCGGCCGGGGACGGGTTGGAATGGCTTAGCGATAAGCTGAAGGAGAACAAGTACCACAATGAGCCGACGGTGGTAAATGGGATCAAGTTCCAATCCCGGAAGGAAGCACGGCGGTATGAGCAGCTGATGCTCGCCATGGAGTTGGGGGCAATCAAGGATCTTCGCCTGCAGGTGGATTTTACATTGATAGAGGCGTACACAGACCACACAGGCCAAAGGCACCAAGCCTTGCGCTATAAGGCAGACTTTACCTATATAGTGGCGGCGGCCGGTTACGACCGGCTGGCTGCCTTGGGGTATGAGGATATTGAATACTGGCGCAGCTGGGGTGCCGGGACATTGGTGGTTGAGGATGTAAAATCCAAAGCAACAAAAACGAGAGTATATATCAACAAAAAGAAGATGATGGCTGAAAAAGGCTACATCATCCGGGAGGTATGACAATGGTCGAGGTAGGCCAGAAATATGCGGTCAGACCGGCATTTGCCAAAATGACCTTGGAGAAAAGCAATGAGCAGATCGGACAGGTGGTATATGTACATCCGCAACAGCACTATGCGGTATTGGAATTTGACGGTGTGGCCGGGAAACCGAGAGAGTGCTTTTGGCTGGAAGACTTAACGAAGGCGAATTTTACCGGGTACGGAAAGAGGAAACGCCAATGAAGATATATCGGTGCAAAAAGACACTGCTGGCAGAGCAGTATGATGAGGAAGGCTACTGGCAGCCGTGCCAGCGGATGGAGATCAAGCCGGGTACGGTACTGCAGGAGAGCAGAAAACCTCTGCAAATCGGGGCGGCACCCGGCATCCGGCTGGAAAACAAGGAGATTTGGATTGAGATCATGCCGGACACCCTGGCAGAACATTTTGAGGAGGTGCGGTGATGCATGAACAAATGGCCCTGTTCGATACAACAGATGAACCCCAACGAGCAAGTGAAGATACTAAGTTGCGGAGAAATTGGGAAAACGGTTTTCAGCGGTGGAGTAACGAATGTGCACAAGATGAAACAACACCGCTTGGGGTTTGCGGCTATGGAAGCATGTGTGATTACTGCATCGATAACACCTACGGTAGGCCATGCGTGAGAGCATTGAACGAGATGTGTCGGGAGAAGCGTATCACCATTTATTACACTAAAAGAAACTACGAAGATATATGGGAGGGTAACAAATGAAAGATGGCGATATTATGATGCTTCCGGTGTATACGAATGTGCCGAATCCACAGAATGCGGATTGGAAACTTGTCAAGTGTTCTGTCTGTGGTGCAGACTGTTGGGAATCTGATCTTGCCCGTGAGGTAAAGCGGATGTTCCCCGGAATCAAGTGCGCATGTACCCCCTGCGCCCTGAGAGTTTCTATGAAGGAGGACTGACAATGGACAACTACGAGGCAACCGAAAGAGCGTATAAAAACGGCTATGAAGCTGGCAAGAGGGATGCCTTGAAGTGGATCCCTGTAAGTGAAAGGCTGCCAGACGATGGCATACCAAGCACTTCGTATCTGTGTTGGTGGAATGGCTGTAGACAGGTGTGTAAGTATTCGAGAACAAGAAAATGCTTTACTTTCAATGGTCGGGTTATGGATGTAACTCACTGGATGCCACTACCTGAGCCACCAAAGGAGGGCCAACAATGGCAGTAACGGTTGAAAAACCGAGGATTGTAATGCTGATGTACCGCCAAGAGCGTAACGATGAAGACTACGGATCTTGCTTATGGGCACGGTTCAACTTCGACTTAAAGCATTATTCAATGTCCATCGAATCAGACTGCGGTAATTATTCTTATGGATGGACACCAACACCGGATACCGAATCATTCTTGCAACTTTGCGCTCGATTTAACTGGGAATACTTCCTGGGCAAGATTTCCTCTCAAACCGTCATTGACGAAAAGGCTACCTTCCAGAAAGTGAAAGAATTGATGGAACAGCTTGACGAAGATGTGTTCGCATCCATCGATGAAGTAGGCATGGAGGAAATTGAAAGCGCATGCACCGGCCTCCGTGAAGACACGGAAGCCTATATGGCAATCTGTAGCATTCTGGGAGAATATGGATTCAGCGAGTATGACTCCTACGATGTAGCCTGTTGCATCGAAAAGGATTATCCGAACGGGGCAAAGAAAATAGCCCAGATATACCGGGATCATATTCAGCCTTTGGTGAGGAAACTAGCCAAAGAGGAGCAGACATGAAGAAGATCATTTAATAAGCGCGGATTGCACCATGGGCCTGGGAGACCGGGCCTATGTTGGAGGCTGCGCAATGTCCCCTCATCCGTCACGGCTTGCGCCGTGCCACCTTCCCCCTGGGGGGAAGGCTTGGGGAAGTTGCGGAACGAAACGAGAAGAAAGGGTGAGCGATTTGTATATAAACAAATCTGTCGAATTTACTTGCGTGGTATGCGGGAAGAAAGGAATTGACTATTCCGGCGGATCTAAGAAATACTGCAGCCCCATCTGCGCAAGAAAAGGACGCAAGGATGGAAAGGGAGATCCGTGCCCACACAACGAGGGTGTGGAATGCGGCATTAAGAACTGCGCTGCGTGTGGGTGGAATCCAACGGTTTCGCAGGACAGATTGGACAGGATCATAAGAGGCACAGCGTAACACTGGCGCAGATTATGAATAATGAATTGAAAATCGCTTCGGCGATTTATGTAAGCTTGGTAGGTGCCTAAGTTTAGAACCATCTTATATAGAGAGGGGAGAAACGTATGAAGAGGGAAGGTTACTATGTGATTCGCACTATTGTAGCTGGCCAGATCGGGGAAAAAATCAAGTATTGGGTCCCGGGGCAAAAGCCCACAAAATCTATGAGAAAGATAAAATCCGACCTCAAGAAGATTCAGCAGAATGAGAGTGACGCGATAAAACGTGTTGCCCGGCAGATCAATGCGAATTTTAATCCAGGTGACTGCTTCTTCGCTCCAACCTACAATGACGAAAGCTTACAGATACTTCTTGCCGGAATGCCCGAAGATATTCCGGAAGATGAGCAGATGAATTATATTTACGAACAGGCACACCATCAGCTGCAGCTATATCTTCGCCGTGTCCGTCGAGCTTGTGATAAAGAGGGAATTGAGTTTAAATACATAGCGATCACATCGGATATGGATGGAGAAACGGAAGAAAGTGTCCGGATCCATCACCACATTATTGCCCCCAAGGCCGTCCAGAAGATCCTTCTGGAAAAATGGACGATGGGTATTGTCAGAAAGGATTACGTGTGGAACGAACCAGACCATTATGGTTTGGCAAAGTACCTTATGGACCAGGTGCGCCGGATACCGGACGCAAAGAAGTATATCCCTTCACGGAATTTGGTTATTCCAGTTCCCAAAGACCGTATTGCGCCCAGCGGCAAGGAAGTACAGCCGCCTAAGGGAGCAACCCTTTTACTGCGCACGGAATACCGCAGTGGAAGACCACAGTATATTCGTTATATCATCCCCAAAAAGAACAAAACAGGTGGCGGGGATGAATTAGATCTAACAGCATAGGAGGTGCCGCATGAGTAGAGTGAAGGTGTTACCAGACGATGTGAAGCAAAGTTGTCTCTCTTTGGTGAGAGGGTATGCCAGACGCAGAGAGGAATACCGTTGCCGCAGAATGGAGCTGCTAAACAACACGCCAAGTAACCAGGTGACAATACACAGGGATAAGAAAGATCCATATGATACTGACAAGCAGATAGGCACGATTATCCCTGGTGCACATAATGCCTCCAGAACTACAGAAGACATTACTTTACGGCTGATGGGATTAGAGAAGCTACCTGACACAAAGAGAATGCGAGCTGTTGAACATGCTGAAAAGCGTATAGGTCAAGATCTCTCCGAACGAGACCGTAAGATCCTGGTAGATGCTATTTTCAAGAGTTGTATACACGGTCGGAAATATCCGTTTGAAAGGCTACAGGTAGAGGGGATGGAGAGGTCTTGCTTCTATGATCGTCGCACGAAATTCCTGATTGATATAGCAAAATACATGGATATGATCTGAAAGTGCGGACTGTGCAGCGTTAAAACATGCTAATTTATTAGCATGAGATAATTGGGTGGAGGGCAAAGACAGTCCACCACCCTCTTTTGGCGCCGGCACAGGAGAAGCTGGAGGGTGGGATGCGGGAAAAAAGACTGAGGATTGATCCTATGTCTATTCTGTAGAATTATTTAGGGAGGGATATCGTGGCGACAAAGCGCAATAGACCTGATAAAGACGGAACGCATCGTCTAGCCTTTGAAAAAAATAAAAAGAAAATCATGCTCACGCAAACGGTATGTGGCATTTGCGGTAAGCCAGTTGATAAGTCCCTTCGATATCCACACCCACTGTCTCCTTGTATCGACCATATCATTCCTGTGTCCAAAGGAGGACACCCGAGCGATCTGGAAAATATGCAGTTAGCGCATTGGACATGCAACCGGCAAAAGTCTGACAAACTGCTGAGACGCCACAGGAAAGCCGAAGAGGATGAAACGATATCAAATCGCATTTTACCCCAGAGCCGCGATTGGACGGCATACAGGAGCGAATAGAGGGGGATACCCCCCTCCCTGGGCAGCTTCCGACCTTCAACCGGCGTACTGGGAATATTTCTCGCTGAGAAGTCTATGACATGAACACAAGAGGAGGCGTCTATGACGGCATACAAAGGAATGGCATACCTGAAGCAACTGCTTGAACGGAAGAGGATCCGTGTGCAACTGCGGTATCGCTATTATGGCATGAAAGTGAGCCTAAACCACTTCCAAACGATTATCCCTGAAGAATTCAAATACATGACCGCACCACTGGGGTGGTGCGGAAAAGCGGTTGACAGCATTGCAGATCGTCTTTTCTTCCGTGGATTCCGTAATGATGACTTCAATATGAACGCTATTTACAGGATGAATAACGAAGATATTCTGCCTGGCAGTGCTATCTTGTCTGCACTAATCGGCAGTTGCTGCTTTATATACATATCCCAAGACGAAAAAGGATACCCAAAGATGCAGGTTGTTGATGGGAGCAATGCAACAGGCATTATGGATCCGATCACTGGCATGCTGACGGAGGGGTATGCTGTGCTTGCTAGAGATGACAAGGGCAATGCAAAACAGGAAGCATACTTTGTGGCGGGCAGAACAGAATTCTATGAGGACAAGAAACTGTTCCGGGTGTCCAACTACAACGCACCCTACCCGCTGTTGGTGCCGATCCTTTATAGGCCGGATGCGGAAAGACCCTTTGGAAGATCTCGCATCACACGCGCCTGCATGAATCTGCTGCAGGGCGCACGGCGCACTCTGCTTCGCTCTGAAGTCAGCGCCGAATTTTATAGTTTTCCGCAAAAATACATCACAGGACTTGCGGCAGATGCAGAAGAGATGGATAAGTGGAAGGCGACGATTTCCAGCTTGCTGACATTCACAAAGGACGAAGAAGGCGATGCTCCAAAGCTCGGCCAATTTACACAGCAATCAATGTCTCCTTACACAGAGCAGCTGAGGACCTTTGCGGCACTCTTTGCTGGAGAGACCGGGTTAACCATGGACGACCTGGGATTTGTGACGGATAACCCGTCCAGCGCGGAAGCAATTAAGGCAAGTCATGAGAACCTCCGGTTGTTGGCGCGCAAAGCGCAAAAGACCTTCGGCAGCGGCTTTGTGAATGCCGGCTATCTTGCTGCCTGTGTCCGGGATAATTACCCTTACAAGCGACAGCAGGTGTACAATACAAAAGTTGTGTGGGAACCGGTATTTGAGCCGGATGCGGCAATGCTTTCTGGGATTGGTGATGGTGCAATCAAGATCAACCAGGCAGTCCCAGGTTACTTCGGCAAGACCAACCTCCGGGATATGACCGGTATCGATCCGGAATAAGGAGCGGACTATGGAAGACATTGTCCCTGGCCTGTTGGCTGCGATCCAGAAGAGCTTCGCAGAAAATATTGAAAACAGCAAGCGTATCGCTGCGCTATATACCAAGATCGAAAATGGAACTGCGGCCTATGCAGATGCAGAGGAGTATGCGCGGCTGGTGGGGGAGGCACTATCTCAAGCGTTTGGAAGCCATCTTTCGGGGAGCGTTCTTCCAGATGGGAAATTGTATTACAATATCGCTGAGCGCGTGGTGCGTCCGCTCATGGAGACGGGTCACAGCATCGTTGCGGATGCGGCGGAAATGGTGCAGGCATCGCTTAACCAGCAAGCAGGTATCGGTCTTGCGGTGCAGCACGCACCGTTAAATACTGACCGCATCGACGAACTGATCAACAAGGTTTCAAACGCAGACAGCTTCGATGATGTAGCATCTTTTCTGGGATCGCCTGTTGTCAACTTTTCGCAGAATGTGGTGGATGAAACCCTACGGTCAAATGTAAATTTTCAAGGACGCGCTGGCAGACACCCAAGGGTCATCAGAAAGTCGAAATGGAAATGCTGCGACTGGTGTTCGGCGCTTGCCGGCGAGTATGAATACCCGGATGTTCCGCACGATGTATATCGCAGACACCAAAATTGTAACTGTACTGTTGAATATGATCCAGGAGATGGTCCTAGACAGAATGTCCATACAAAGAGATTGACTATGGATGGGGATAATGATACAATCGAAGAAAGAAAGCGTGTTGGTCTAAATAATATCGATACATTCAGCCCAAAAGAATATGCCAGTAAGATCCGGGGTTATACTGAGGTGGATAGGAATGGAGCTGTTACCGCTGCGAAAGCAGGAAAACGCCACGGCCATACTGGTGTGTATATGGATGCTATGTCGAAGACTAAGAAACAGCTTCAAAAATCGATTGTTTCTCGTGTTGCTCAGATTGAACGCCATGCGGACAAAATTCAGCATCCAGAAAAATATGTCTTAGATTGGTCAAAGAAAGATGTTCGGTATCAAGAGGGACTTATTCGTAAGTGGGAAAAGGATATGCGCCGCAATGCTGAGCAGGCCGAAATCGAACTTGCTGTATTTGAAGAGAGGTTTTAATCATGAATATTAACCTAATGAAAGAGATCGTTGACGGTATTATTGAAGCCGCTGATGAACTCCTTGCTAAGAAAGAACGGAATCTTGTGGAGCAGGGACAGCTGATAGCATATGCGGAAACTTTGAGTATTATCAGAGATGCACACGCCGGATATGATCTGGCAGAGATTGGACTTGACTTTGATATCGATGCCAAGTATTTGATTTAACATTTACAAACCAGTAGAAGCACGATGCGTTTTGCACCGTGCTTTTTTCATGCCTTGTGAAGGGAGGTCACAATGGCCCAAAACAGAATAGGCAGGCAAACGCCCACGAAGTCCATCGTCCTGCCATACACCAAAACCTATGGGCAAGAGGCCATCGACCTTTACAACAACGCATGGGGTGAGAAACGGCAGGCTCAGGAATGGCAGGAACTGATGATGTATGACATCCTGGCAATCGGCAAGGGTGGCCTGTGGGTGCATACGAAATTCGGTTGGGAGATTCCCCGCAGAAACGGAAAAAATGAGATCATCACAATCCGTGAGTTGTGGGGTCTGGAACATGGTGAACGGATCTTGCACACTGCACATAGAACAACAACCTCTTCATCTGCTTCAAGACGCCTGGCGGCCCTGTTGGATGCGGCGGGGTATGTGGAAGTGACCCGCATAAAAAAAGGAGAAAAATATGATAAGCACTATACATACACAAAACAGCTTGGCCTAGAAAAGATTGTGGTGTTGGGAGAAAACGGCGGCACTATCGATTTCCGAACAAGATCGTCAAAGGGCGGCCTGGGCGAAGGCTTTGACCTGTTGGTCATCGACGAAGCGCAAGAGTATCAAGATGACCAGGAAAGCGCTTTGAAATATGTGGTAACAGACTCCAAGAATCCGCAGACACTTTTCTGTGGAACACCACCTACCCCAGTGTCATCCGGTACTGTATTCCTGAAACTCCGCAATGCGGCACTGCAGGGGGAAACAATCAATACGGGGTGGGCCGAGTGGTCAGTTGATGAAATGACAGACCCCAATGACAAAGAAGCTTGGTACGAAACGAATCCATCACTGGGTACCGTTTTTACAGAAAGATCCGTACAAGATGAGGTCGGCAGCGATGCCGTTGATTTCAATATTCAGCGGTTGGGCTTATGGCTGCGGTACAACCAAAAATCTGCAATCAGCAAGCGAGAGTGGGAAGAACTGCAATGCGAGGTGCTGCCAGAATTGACGGGAAAACTTTTTGTCGGTATCAAATACGGACATGATGGCGAAACGGTGGCAATGTCCATTGCTGTGAAAACAGGCGATGGCGATGTGCTGGTTGAAGCTATTGACTGCCGGCCAGCAAGATCTGGCAATACATGGATACTGGACTTTTTGAGAGCAGCGGATGTGGACAGCGTCGTTGTGGATGGCGCAAATGGGCAGGAGCTGCTTGCTGATGCTATGAAGAGGCGGAAGTTGAAAGCGCCTGTGCTTCCGACTGTCCGGCAGATCATAATGGCAAATTCAGCCTTTTCCCAGGGTATTTATGAAAAGAAGATATGTCACATGGGACAACCTTCTGTGGTGCAGATCGTGAGCAACTGCGAAAAACGCGCCATTGGATCCAATGGCGGCTATGGCTTTAAAAGCCTACTGGATGGAGCGAAGATCGAGCTGATGGACAGTATGATCCTCGCTTTTTGGCGTTGTACGGAAAAACGGGAGCGCCGAAAACAACGAATAAGTTACTGACCGTCACTGACGGAAGTATATAAATTATCATTCCAACAAGGAGGTACACAATGGCGGAAGAATTCACGCCCATCAACACGCAGGAAGAATTCGACGCTGCCGTGGCGGCTCGTTACGGCGATGTAGGAAGTCTTCAGGCACAGGTGGAAACGCTGACCGGCGAACGCGACGGTCATGCACAGACCATTGCCGGGCTGCAGAAGGAGATCAACGGCTACAAGCTGTCGAACCTGAAGCAGCAGATTGCTCGGGAAAAGGGCATTCCGGCAGAAATGGCGGATAGACTGACCGGTGAAACGGAGAAGGATATTCGCACAGATGCCGACGCAATGCTCGGCATTATCCGGGCGGTCAAAGGTCCGGACCCTACAGCAAACCCTGAACAGCCCGCAGAGGGCAACACCACAAGAGCAGGTCTCAGAGAGATGCTGCGCAAAATGAAAGGAGAATAATCAATTATGGCAGAAGTACTGAATATGAGCGAGCTTTTCGATCCTAAGCTGGTAAGAGAGCTTTTCAACAATGTTACTGGCAGATCCGCTGTGGCAATTCTGTGCGGTCAGATTCCGGTAGAGTTTGCCGGCAACAAGACCTTCGTGTTCTCTATGGACAAGGAGGTGGCGCTGGTTGGTGAGGGTGAAGAGCGCACCCACGGCGGCATTGATGTAAAGCCTGTGAAAATCGTCCCTCTGGAGATCGAATACGGCGCTCGCGTGTCCGCAAGGTTTATGAACGCAGCGGAGGAAGAGCAGCTGGATATGCTGGAGGGCTTCAAAGAGGGCTTTGAAAAGAAGCTTGCCAGAGGTATCGATATCATGGCGTTCCACGGCGTCAACCCTCGCACCGGCGAAGCTTCCCCGCTGATCACCTCTTACTTCGACAAGGTCGAACAGACCGTCGACTACAATGCTGCCGCTCCCGATGAGTGTGTGGACGATGCTATTGCCACCATCGGCGATTACGATGTGACCGGCATCGCAATGTCCAAGAGCTTCAGCTCCGCTATGGGCAAGCTGAAGAACAATGATGGAAGTAAGCGGTATGCAGAGTTGGCGTGGGGCGGCAACCCCAAGGAGGTAAACGGTGTGCCTTCCAGCGTCAATAGCACTGTATCCTTTGGTACCTCCAAGGATCGGGCAATCGTTGGCGATTTTGCTAATTGCTTCAAGTGGGGCTACGCAAAGGAGATTAAGCTGGAAGTGATCCCCTACGGCGATCCCGACAACACTGGCAAGGATCTGGCAGGTCACGGACAGGTTTACATCCGCGGCACCGCTTATGTTGGCTGGGCAATTCTCGTGGAGGATGCTTTCGCCCGTGTCGTGGAGGTGTAATGTATGTTCAAATACAAACACAAGACAAGCGGCGAGGTCATTGAGACTGCCAACAAGGTTACCAGCAAGAATTGGATTCCTGTAGAGGATAAGAAGTCCAAGGACAATGCGCCTAAGACTGGCGAAACTAAGCAGAGTAATACCAAGAAGGGTAATACCAAGAAGGGCGAAACCACGCAGGGTAGCACAAAAAAGGGCGACGCCAAGAAGGACGATGCTGGGAAAGAGGCTGACGGCCAGTGAGTAATTTTGCAACGGTTGACGACCTGACTATCCTGTGGCGGAAGCTGACAAATGAAGAGACGGTGCGAGCAAACGCACTTCTGGGCATTGTTTCAGATTCTCTGCGGCAGGAGGCTAAAAAGGTCGGTAAGGACCTGGATAAAATGATCGCCAATGACGCATCGCTCGCCACCGTTGCAAAATCCGTAACGGTCGATGTCGTGGCGCGAACGCTGATGACATCAACCAACCAAGAACCCATGACGCAATTCTCGCAGGCTGCCGGGGGCTATAGTGTCTCCGGCAGCTTCCTTGTGCCTGGCGGTGGCCTTTTTATCAAAAAGGCGGAGTTGGTGCGTCTGGGATTAAGACGGCAAAGGATTGGAGCGATGGACATATATGGCGTCAATGATCAAGGGAATTCCAGTTGTTCTGTATGAAAAGGTGCAAACAGGTGTAGATGCGGCGAATGCACCTGTTTTCAAAGAGATCCCGGTCACCGTCGAAAATGTTATCGTGTATCCTGCCGCGGATTCGGATATCGTTTCGGATCTGCAGCTATGGGGAAAGCGATCGGAGTATGAGCTGTGCATTCCTAAGGGAGATACCCATAACTGGGAGGATTCCCGGGTTGACTTTTTTGGGAAGTCCTGGAAGACCTTCGGCTTCCCAAAGGAGTATATTGAGGAAATGATTCCGCTGGACTGGAACAGAAAGGTTCGGGTGGAGCGATATGGGTAATGTGCGAATTGAGTTGAACAGTGAAGGTGTCCGCGAGTTGCTGAAATCGTCAGAGATATCAGCAGCCTGCGAAGCGCAAGCACAGAAAATGACACACGCCACAGGGGTAAAGTATGTGGCGGATGTATATGTTGGCCGCAATCGTGTAAACGCGAAAGGCATAAGGAGGGGCGACGATGATCGAAATAACAATTCGTGATTATCTGGCTGAAACCCTCCAAATCCCTGTGCATATGGAGATTCCGACAAATGCGCCCACTCGGTTCATCGTTTTGAAACGGTCCGGTGAGGGCCGCAAGAACCTTGTGGAAGATGCGTTGCTGATTACTGATTCCTACGCAGAATCCCTTTTGGAGGCAGCTAAGCTAAATGAGCTGGTCAAGCTCGCAGTGGAAAACATGGACGAACTGGACGAAATCAGTAGTGTCCGTCTATCCACGGATTACCCGGTGATAGACACGGGTAACAAACGGTACCGTTATCAAGCGGTATTCGAAATAAATCACTATTGAAAGGAGCCAATATATGTCAATCGTAAATGTCAGCGCTAAGAGAGTCACGGCCAGTAAGCCGAAGAAAGGCGGATCTGCCTTTCGTGCGCCGGCCAAAACCGCTTTGCCTACCGATGCTACTACAGCATTAGATGAAGCATTTAAGGCCCTGGGATATATCTCCGAGGATGGTGTTACCAATAACAACAGTCCCTCCTTTGAGAGCACCCGAGCTTGGGGCGGTGATGAAGTTCTGCACTATCAGACCGAGAAGCCTGATACATTCAAGTTCGTTATGATCGAGGCCCTCAACCTGGAGGTCCTGAAGACCGTATACGGCGACAAGAATGTGACAGGCGATTTGTCTGAGGGCATTTCCGTAAATGTCACAGCGGAAGAGCTGGATCCCAGTTCCTGGGTCATTGATATGGTCATGAAGGGCGGCATCGCTAAGAGAGTGGTTATTCCCTACGGCACCATCACCGCCATCGATGAGATCGTATACAAGGGCAACCAGGCAGTCGGCTATGGCATCACCATTTCCGCAGAGCCTGACGATACCGGCGTATACCATCACGAGTACATCGTGGACCCTGCTGCCGCAGCTGCGGCTTCTACTACCTAAGAAAGTGAGGGCAACCAATGATTGAAGGTAAACTGAAATCCGGTTTTGAGTACAAAATCGAAGATCATGTACTGGACAATATGGAACTGCTGGATGCAGTTTCTAAGGTGGATGAGAATCCCATGGTGCTGTCCAAGGTGCTCAAGATGCTCTTGGGTACCGAACAGCGAAAGAATCTGTATGATCATCTCCGCGACCCCGAGAAAGGCAATGTTCCAATCACTGCTGTCAGCGCAGCTGTTGCGGAGATATTCAGTGGTTCCGGCCAGTTAAAAAACTGATTGCCCTCGCCGGCATGCTTTCCGCAAACAAGGATGCGCTGATATGCGATCTTGCGGAAACATACGGGATATACGATTACAGAGCGTTGCCGGTATCAACACTGGCAACGCTCGCTGTCGGTTTGAGGGATGATTCCCGAATAAAAATGCACCTAATAGGTGCAAAAATCCCCCGGAGGGATCTGCTCATGGCAGCAGCTGTAGACCGACTCTCACTGTTACTGTGGTTCAAAACAGATGATGGAAGGCAAGGTATTAACCGGCCCCCGTCCATTATTGGAACAATTATCGGTGATAATCAAGACGATAATCCGGTGGAAACATTTGAAACAGCTGAAGAATACGAAGCAGCATGGACACAGATAACGGGGGTAGCACATGGCAGGTAGTATAGCAAAAGCATATGTACAGGTAATCCCTTCCGCAGAAGGAATCAAGAACAGCCTGTCGGGCGTGTTTAACAGTGAAATGCCGGGTGCAGGCCAATCTGCTGGCGGCATTTTTGGATCTAACCTGGTAGGCAAGATTAAAGGTCTGATTGCTACTGCCGGAATTGGAAAAGCACTGGCTTCATCTTTGAATGCGGGTGCAGATCTCCAGCAGAGTCTGGGCGGTGTCGAGACTCTGTTTAAAGACAGCGCAGCGACAGTAATTGCCAACGCTGAAAAGGCGTATAAGACTGCTGGATTGTCTGCAAACCAGTATATGGAAACTGTAACCAGTTTCTCTGCCAGTCTTCTGCAGAGCTTAGGCGGTGACACTGCTGCTGCAGCGAATGCCGCGGATGTTGCGTTGCAGGATATGGCGGACAATGCAAACAAGATGGGTACGAGCATGGAGTCCATCCAGAATGCGTATCAGGGTTTTGCAAAGCAGAATTACACCATGCTAGACAACCTGAAGCTTGGCTATGGTGGTACCAAGACCGAGATGGAGCGGCTGCTGGCAGATGCAGAAAAGCTGACCGGTGTTAAATATGACATCAGCAATCTTTCTGATGTGTATTCTGCCATTCACGCCATTCAGGATGAGATGGGCATTACCGGCACCACGGCAAAGGAAGCAGCAACTACATATACCGGCTCACTTGCCTCTATGAAGGCCGCTTTTAGTGACCTGTTGGCAAACTTGGCCACCGGCCGTGATATTGGACCTTCTCTTACTGCCCTTTGCGAAACCGTATTTGTTTTCGCAAAGGACAACCTGCTGCCGATGGTTGGTAACATCTTATCGTCTCTTCCGGAGGTTCTAAGCAGCGCGTTTTCAATGGCGATACAGGGACTTAATCTGATTGCGGATAACACAAATTCCATCGTACAAATGGGCGTTGATCTTGTAACAGGAATTGGCGGCGCTATTATCACGGCACTGCCATACTTGGCGGAATCTGCGCTGAAGATCGTAGCTTCTCTGGGAAAGACCATTATGGATACTGACTGGGGAGAACTCGGACAGAACACAATAAACGGTCTCAGAGAAAGCCTGGACTTGGCAGCGGGTGAAATCCTTGGTGCGGATGGAAACATTGTGCAGTCTGTGATCGATGCAATAGGATCCGGTTTGCCTGATTTACTGGAAAACGGCGGAATTATGGTAAATCAACTTATTGACGGAATTTTCGCTGCATTGCCCAGTTTGATAGATTCGGCGCTGGATCTGTGCGTATCTTTCATTGAAATGATTGTATCCAACCTGCCGAACATCTTGAGTACCGGCAAAGATATCCTGTTAAATATCGTTGATGGTATCCGGCAGACCTTCCCGGACATTCTGGTTTCTGCAGGTGATGCCGTGGCAGAATTGCTGTCTGGTTTAGTGGCAGAATTGCCGAATATCCTTGCTGCCGGTTTTGATCTCATTGTAAGCCTTATCGAAGGTATCGGCAATGCTTACCCTGATATCATAGCTGCAGCAGGTGAAGTGGCAGGGAAATTGTGGGAAACCATCAAAAACACCGACTGGTTGCAAGTTGGTAAAGATATTATCAACGGCTTGATCAACGGCATTGGTGCAATGGGAAGCGCACTGTGGTCAGCTGCGCAGAATGTCGCAAGCTCTGCGCTCAGTGCAATCAAGGACTTTTTCGGAATTGCTTCCCCTTCGAAGGTGATGCGTGATCAAGTTGGTAAGTGGATTCCTTCTGGTGTGGCGGTCGGTATTGAGGGCAATACGAAACCGCTGAAAGACGCAATGCACGATTTGTCTGCACTGACAACGGATGCGTTACGGACAGATCTATCGTTGAGCGATTCACTGCTCAAACTCGATTCTGCACCAGTAGCAAAATCAAGCAGACATGTCAACAGTATGCGTGGAGATAACCTCTCTGCCATTGCTGCTTTGTTGGAAGACATTGCAGCCAGCAATATTGCTGGCCACGAAGCTGCAGTAGCGGTTCTAAAAAGGATCCTTAATGCGGTTTTGGAAATCAGTGTTGGAGACGCGGAAGTTGCACAGATTATAGAGCGTTATAATGCTAAGATGGCTGTAGCAGAGGGGAGAAGCTGACGATGAAGAGATCATATGACTACGAACATCAGATCGACTACAAACCGATGCTGAATCCTGATGAGGGAATTGCTATCAAATATACTGACATTGAAGGTGAGTCAGGAAGAGATGAATCTGGATTTATGCATCGGATTGTTGTTAGGAGCAATGTTAGAACATGGACTTTTTCGTATTCAGTGCTCACAGAGCAAGAGTATGTATATTTAAAGTCCCTGTATCAAGGAAAGGTTACATTTCAATTTACCTTTGCAGGAGATGAAGGCAGAACTGAAACAATACAGGCATATTGCAACGAAACGAGCATCTCTTATCAAAATAAGAGGAGCGGCCTCTACAAAAATCTAAAACTAGATATCATTGAGTGCTAGGGGGTAGAACATGAGCAAGAATCTGTTTATGCTACCGAACGGCAAAGAAATCTATTCAGGCAATGGCCAAACACCCGCCATTACCTCGGTGACCTACACGCAAATGGTTAACGATTCCACAGATATGGACTACGGCGCTGCCTGCGCCGGGATGATAGAAGCGGCACTGCTGGACACCAGCGGTGATTTTTCTATGTCTGCAGGCGATGAACTGGCTTTTTATTCTATGGCTGAGGATGGCACCAGGACCCTGCGAGGCTACTTCACGTTGGAGAAGCCTACCAAGCCAAGCGCCAATACCTACAAATTTACAGCCTATGATCGCATGATCCGCTTTGACAAAGATGTTTCCACATGGCTTGCGTCACTGGCGGGATGGCCATATACCATGGCGGATTTTCTCTCTTTGGTGTGCGAGCAATGCGGTGTTGAATTGGCTGATGGTGTTGAACTTATAAACGGTGATTTCCGGATCCTCCGGTTTGTTCAACAGGTCACCGGCCGGCAGCTGATCAAGTGGATTGCAGGTGCAAATGCTGCTTTTGCAACCATTACACCGGAAGGAAAGCTGAGATTCAGCACCTACACCGATGCGGGAGAATTGGACCTTCCAGTAAAGTCGTTGAAGCTTACGGATTACGCTACAGCACCCATTGAGCGTGTTGTTGTGAAACAGCATGAAGATGATGTTGGTGTTGCATGGCCGGAAGACAGTGTAGGCGAAACCTACACGATATTGGCAAATCCGTTGCTTGCTACGCAGTCCACACTGAACCTGCTTCCGTATGTACAGCGGATAGCAGACAGGATTTGCGGAAACAGTTACACTCCGGCAGAAGCGCAGCTGCTTGATCCAGACGGAAAGTGCAAGCCGGGTTCCTACATCACTATCACTGATAGGTATGGAAACAAGCACCGCACAGCCGTATTCTCTGTGAAGCACCGAGGAAGTACCGCTACGGTCAAGAGCACAGGTAACTATTCCAGAGATAGTGCGGGTTCTGTCAATGCTCAGGATGCGGTGAAGGTCCTCCAGGGGCGTGTAGCCAAAATCCGTGTTGATCTTGAAGGGGTTTCTTCGGAACTGTCACAGACAACCATTGACCTAAATACAATCAAAGTAGAGCAATCCAGTATAAAGCAGGATGTCGACGGAATTACCAGCCGCGTATCGAAAACGGAAGAGAATGTAGACGGCCTGCAGAGCCAGTACACGACTGTTTCACAGCGGGCCGATGGCATAGATCTTTCGGTAACAAAGCTCCGTGAGGAAGTTGGCACCAAAGCGGAACAATCGGAAGTCAATGAGATCACCGAGCATTTCCGCTTTGCTGAAGACGGACTTACCATCACGAATTCGGGTACCGGCATGGGCATTGGTGTCAGTGAGGAGCGTGTTATCTTCACCGGCGGCAATGATCCTACCACGGTCATCCGGCCAAACGATATGGAGACCACCAATCTGGAAGTAAAAACCCGGCTGGATCTGGGCGGCTTTGCCTGGATCCCTCGTACAAACAGCAACCTTAGCTTGCGCTGGACAGGGGGTTAACAGATGGCTTTATCCGGCAGTACCGTGGTCAAAGCGACCACGCAAAACAATCTGATTTTCTACTGGGAAGCGTTGCAGAGCATCGCTGACAACAGTTCCACGATCAACTGGCAGCTGCAGCTGGAAGCAAAGCAATACGGACAGATCATCGCCACACCCGGCTCCCCTTGGTCGGCAACGGTGGCAGGCAAAGCCTTTTCCGGCACTACGAGCCTTGCCATCGGCAACAATGAGACCAAGGTTCTGGCATCGGGAAGCGTGACCGTCAACCATGCCGATGACGGCACTGGGAGCTTCTCCTACAGCTTCTCCCAGGAGTTCTGGATCGACTTCGACGGTGAATACATCTCGGTGGTTTCCGGCTCCGGCAGTGCGGTCCTAGACGCCATAGCCAGAACCAGCACACCCACTGTAAGCGCTTCTTCTGTAGCGTTGGGGAGTCCACTGACCATCTACACCAACCGGGCTGCAGCCTTTACTCACACGCTGGAATACAGCTTTGAAGGAGTTTCCGGAGTAATCGCCCAAGGTGTGGGGGATTCGGTAAAGTGGACGCCGCCTCTGGATCTGGCAAGACAGATCCCCAACGTGGTAACCGGCACGGCGGTGATCATCTGCACCACCTATTCAGGCTCTACCCCCATTGGTTCCAAGAAAGTGACGGTGACCTTGACCGTACCGGAGGGCGTTGTCCCAACGGCCAGTGCCTCTTGGGAGGATCCTTCCGGTGCATACGGCCTGTTAGGGAGCCTGGTGCAGAACATTTCCAAACTGGCGGTAACCGTCAGCGGTACCGGCGCTTATGGCTCGACTATCACAGGCGCGGCGGTGTCGCTGGAAGGGAAATCCTATGGCGGCGGTGTTCTCATAAAATCCGGGAACCTCTCTTTAACGGTGTCCGTCACGGACAGCCGCGGACGGGTCGGCACCGCCGCCTACACCATCACTGTGGCACCCTACAGCGTTCCAAGTTTGACCCTCAACGCTTCCCGGTGTACAGCGGATGGTACCGCCGATGACACCGGAGACCATGCCAGAATCACGGTGAGCGGTTATGTGACACAGGTAAACAGCAGCAACACCGGTAAGCTTTCGCTGACCTATGGCGCAGCCTCAGAGACGGTCAGTCTTGGGGTTGGAGATGTCTCCTACCAGAAAACCGTCTACGCGGACCCCAACGCCACCATGACCATTACGGCGGCGCTTTCGGACAAGCTGGTGTCTGCCAGCCGGACCATGGTGCTGTCTACCGGCTATGCCACATTGGACCTGCTGGCTGGTGGCAAGGGCATCTCCTTTGGCAAGGCTGCAACAAGAGAAGGCTTTGACTGCGCTATGCCAGCCTACTTTTCCGGCGGCCTGTACAGCATCGGTAAAGACGGCACCGTTGACAGCCGCTCCCTTTTTGACCGGGTAGCGGCACTGGAAGCAAAGATATAAGGAGGAAATCATGCAGATTATTCATCATCTTCAGATTGATCTGGCAAGGCGGATGCCGACACCGCCCATCGGCGCGGTACAAAACGAAATCAACACCAGAGCGGTATCGATTTCGCTGCTTGAAAACGGTGCAAAGTGGGAAGTTCCGGAAGGCGTCACTGCTGCTGTAGCCTTCCGGAAACCGGATGGAAAAAAGGGCCTGTACGATCAACAGCCCGACGGCAAGCCTGCGACCACCATCTCTGGCAGCACCGTCACCGCTATCCTGGCGCCGCAGACACTCACCTGCGCGGGCACTGTCCTGGCATCTATCGTTTTCTACGACAACAACATGGACACCCTGGCCACCTTCCCCTTCAAAATTATTGTGGAGCAGAACCCGGCTGCCGGGGAACAGCTCAGCAACAACTACTATTACCTGCAGAACATGGAGCAGGTGAACACCGCATACAACGAGCTGCTGGAACGGATGGACGCTTTGGAACAGAGCTGCCGTGTTTTATATGTCGGTGCGGAGCAACCCAATGACGGCACCCTGTACTGGCTGGACACTTCCGAGGATGAAGTGGACCCGGACGTTCCCGATGTCCCCGAAATCCCCGATGAGCCTGACGAACCAGAAACCGTGACCTACACCGTCACCAACAATCTGACCAATGTGACAAGTAACAACAGCACGGAATCCGTGGAGGAAAATGCAAGTTATACCGCAACACTGACAGCGGCAAGTGGCTATGAACTGGACACCGTTACGGTGACTATGGGTGGCACGGATGTGACCGCTACGGTCTATGCTGACGGCGTGGTGAAGATTTCTACCGTGACTGGCAATGTGGTGATTACGGCAACTGGTATTGCACAAACCGATAACAATTTGGTGGAAAGTAATATTATTATTTACCACGATAGTCCTGCCAGCGAAAATGATGTCGCACAGAATGAAGCGATTTCCAGTTCTGAATATGTGTATTATTTGAAGTATCCGAAGTCCTCCTACCAAAAGAAAATAAGCATTAGAGCAACATACACATCTAGCTATGGCTATGCCAATGTCATAAACGAAATGACCGTAGGTGCCTGTAATAATGGTGATAGCGATATTGCGATAGAAGCTTATGACCATTTCGATGATAGAGGATATGTTGTTTTCAAAGTTCATATTCCGACACTTTTGGGAAAGTATCAATCTATGATTGATGACGGCACATTGAATACTGCAATAGGCACTAGGTGTTACTTCCACTTTGAATATACCAATGCTGGATATATCTTGTCTGACTACTTTGGGTAAATGGAGGTAAGAATTATGGCAATATGGAAAAAGCTGAACCCCGAAACCGGGAAATATGAGGAAATTCCAAACGCTGGTACTGGCGGTGGTAACATCGGTCAGAAGGATACTATCGGTGTTGCCGATGCCTACACCACCTATCTGATGGATGATGTTGCGGATAATGTTTCCGTTGGCTCTAGCATGACCACTTACACCGTTTCCGGGCTGATTAAGGGTGATACGGTCAGATGGAAACGCAAATATAACGGACAGGGCGGAACGTTGAAAGACGGCGATGGCAATGACTTGTCCAGCAAAATCACATGGACAAACTTCACCTTCGGAACGTTCGTTCTTGATGCAGATTATGAAACAATCGTAGTATTGAATCATACTGGGTATGAATCCGATGCAACAGTCAGCAAACGGACAGCGGATATGAAAACCCGCCCGGCGGTCAATGACGAATTTGTACCCACCATTGCCGACGAAGAAGTGAGCGTCCTGAAAACATTTTCAAGCGAAAAAATCCGGGCCGACTACGGCATGGACGTAGAAAAAGCAAAGGCGGCGCTGTCTGGCGGCGTGTGGATTGCGCTGGGAGATTCCTATACCGTTTATGCTGATTCCTATTTTAAAGCACTTGCAGGGAAGTATGAAATGATTTATGACGGACAGGGTAAAGTATCATCCACTGTATGTGGCAATGTAGAGGGCACAAAAGGTTTTGCCCCGTTTTGGCAACGCATGAACAGTTTTATTTCCAACTATACCGGGGATGGGCAGACCATTGGTGATGCAGTTTATACCGCCGAGGATGTTAAACTGATTACCTTTATGGGTGGCGCAAATGACGGCTTCGGCAAGGATGGCTGGCTGGGTAGCCATACCAGTATGGACACCAACTATATTTATGGCTCTTGCAATTATATGTTTCGCAAACTGCACGAAAACTTCCCGAACGCTCGCATCATCTGTATTTTACAGCCTGCCAACTATGCCGATGCTATGAACTATACGGACGATGCGACAGCGCAAAAGCTGGGCTTTGCCAATTTGGCAGAGATGCAAGCATGGGACATTTATTCCTTTGGTCAGTACAAGATGGAAACCAAGGAACGAGCCGTCAAGGAGTGCGCTGAACGCTTTGGCATCCACATCGTTGATTGCATCTTCGACTGGTACAGCGTGGTCAATCCGACACAGCGGGCAAAGTATTGGAACACCGACAAAATCCATCTGTCTGGCAATGGCTCTGCCGCCCTTGCGGACAAGCTGGACAGGGAAGGCATTCTAGCTATTTTCGGTAAATAACAAACAAAGCACCGCCCTTCGGGGTGGAGCTGCACAAAGGAGTCAAATAATGCAAAACAGATTTTTTCCAAACTATGACACATACATCATCACTTCTCCCTTTGGTATGCGCACGCTGAATGGTACGACCAAGATGCACAACGGCATCGACCTTGTGGCTACCAGGGACGGCAGGACCGGTCTTGTGGATCACATCACAGCGCATACCGGAGGCACCGTACAAGCTGTGGGCTATAACGCCTCCTGTGGCTATTACATCAACATCGCCGTGAGTCCCAGTACCGTCATGGTGTATTACCATATGCGGGAGCTGTCTCCCAAGAAAAAGGGCGAGACCGTCAAGACTGGCGAGATCCTCGGTTATATGGGCGCAACTGGTAAGGGGGTCACCGGAGCGCATCTGCACTGGGGCATCAAGGAAAACGGCAAGTGGATCGATCCTGCTCCATATCTGGATAAGGACTACACCGTGGAAGCGGAACCCGTGAGAAAGGATTTCTCCATCGGTATGCGTACCCTGCGCTACGGTGACCGGGGCGAGGATGTCCGGGCATTGCAGATCCTGCTGAAGGGCCGAGGATGCAATGGAGATATGCACGAGCCGGACGGCATCTTTGGCCCCAACACCAAGGGCGCTGTGATTCTGTTCCAGAACAAAATGGGCCTCGAACCCGACGGCATCGCCGGTGTGCTGACCTTCAGCGCCCTGTTGGGCGTAAGCGGTGGCTGAGGAGGGTAACCGATGGATTTACTGATCGGGGTGCTTGGAGCCGGCATCGGCTCCGGCATCATGGCTATAATCCTCGCCAGACTGCAGAGGAAATGGAAAAAGGATGATCAGCAGGACGCAATTCTCGCAGAGTTGACCAAGATCCAAAACCGAATGGACCGGATGGAAGCGGAAGACGAAGAACGGGAGATCAAGCACGCCCGTATCCGCATCCTCCGTTTCCGGGACGAATGCTCCCACAATGTGCTCCATAGTCAGGAGCACTTCGAGCAGGTCATTGAGGACGTAGACGCCTACGAAACTTACTGCGCTGATCATCCGGATTTTAAAAACAATAAGGCGGTGGCGTCAATCCAGCTCATCAAGGATACATACAAACGCCGCCTGCTGAACCATGATTTTATTTAGGAGGATACATAAATGGATTACAATGCAATCATCAATGCCATCTTTAACTATGGCTCCATCATTCTGGCTATCATGTTCGCACTGACTACTGCGGTCAGCTTGATCGTTGAGGTAACCAAGCGGCTGGTACCCAAGATTCCCACGGATCTGGTGGTGTTCATCGTCTCCATCGTCCTTGCGGTGCTGGCGCTGTATGTCTATGCCGCGATCATGGAGATCACCGTAATGTGGTACTACGCTGTCGGCGCCGTCGTTCTCGGCATCTTCGTGGCATACGCTGCTATGTTTGGTTGGGACAAGTTTACCGCTCTCATTTCCCGCCTGAAAGAGTATATTGTAAAGTGAAGCAACCGCCCTCTCATGGCCTACACAGGTCACGGGAGGGCGGCTTAAATTTTGACAACACTTTTGACAACACTTGCGGGTGCATTATTGGGCATTTTTAATAATTCTTGACACTGGAGACAATAATCAAAAACAGAGCAAATATAATTAATCAAAACAGAAAAACAAAAAATAAACCTCAAAAGCTGTGAACTAACAACTTTTGAGGTTTGGTGGGGGATGGTGGATTCGAACCACCGAAGGCATAGCCAGCAGATTTACAGTCTGTCCCCTTTGGCCACTCGGGAAATCCCCCATATAAAGTTCTGTTCGTATCGGGTGGAGCCGGTAGACGGACTCGCTCAATCAAGGTGGCAACCAGTTTTTGAACTGGTTGCTCAATCTGCCACTGGCAGATTGAATTTAATCTTTCGAGTCCACTAAGAAACTACCTTTGTTGGAGCCGGTAGACGGACTCGAACCCCCGACCTACTGATTACAAATCAGTTGCTCTACCAACTGAGCTATACCGGCGTCTCGAACCGAACACGCTTATTATAGCATCGAATCGGAAAAAGTCAAGTGTTTTTTTAGATATTTTTCACGCAAAGCACCTATATTTGAAGACGCTCGCTTGCGGTATTCCAATGCCCTTGACAAACGCAAATGAGATGGTATATTGGACCCATAGTAAGCAGAAATTGAGGCGATGAGAATGAAACAATTTGCGGCATTGACGGCACTGCTTTTGCTGCTGACAATGGTTCCGGCGGTTTATGGATCGGAGGAGGCAGAGCCGGTACAGATCCATACCGTAGAGGAGCTGCTGACTATACAGGCCGATCCTCAGGGCAGTTATATTCTGATGAATGATTTGGACCTGGCGGGGATTCCGTGGCCCGGTATTGACTTCGGCGGCAGCTTTGACGGCAACGGACACGCTCTGCTGAATCTGGAGCTTTCCCAACCGGGTACCCAGACTGCCATTACCTATGACGGCAATCTGAAAACCTACGACACCTATTTTGCTGGCTTTTTTGCGACCCTTCGGAATGCGGAGGTGAAAAACCTGCAGTTATTGAATGTGCGTGGTCTGGTGGATGCCGATACTCCGATGTTTTTGGGCGGTCTGGCGGGATTTTCTGAGGACAGCACCATCACCAATTGTACGGTTACCGGCTGTCTGGAGCTGCGGGCATTCGACCGGATGTTTGGTGTAGCGGGTCTGGTTGGCTACGGCAGCGGTACGGTGCAGAATTGCAAGGTGGATGTGACACTGATCTGCACGGATACCGATGCCAATACCAGAGATGAACAATTCATGGGCGGCATTTTTTCAACCGGCTTTATGGATGTGACAGATTGCCAGATCATCATTGATGGCTATTCTTCGGAATACGGTTATGCCCACAACGGCGGCATTACCGGCATGTATATGCGTCAGCCCATTGGTGTAAAGTACAAGGGTAATCTGGTGAATAATACCATTACCGGAAAGATCACATTCTTTGAATGCAACACCAACCGACGGGCTTACTGCGCGGCGGAGGCAGGCGAGATACTGGGATGGTACAACCGGATATCCAACACCTGCGATTTTCTCCGGGATGAACGGCGGGACTATGACGTGGAGCTGCGGCCTGAAATGTGTGAAGCTCCTGCATATACCGAAACAGTCGTGGCGCCCGGCTGCAGCACCTACGGATATACGGAATACACCTGCGGTACCTGTGGCTACGCATATAAAGATAACTACACACTCTTTTCGCACAGCGTTTCCTGTTGGGTCACGGTGGAAGAACCTACCACCCAGAAGGAGGGCCTGAGCAAGGGCAACTGTGACGGCTGCGGCATGGAATTTAGCCGTACGGAGCCGGTTCTGGAGGAGATACCTACGGAACCGACCACGATTCCCACCACGGAGATTGCCACCGAACCGACGGCAGTGCCTATAGCTCCCACGAAGGAAGCGGACCGTGTGATGCCCTGGGGAATGCTGGCACTGATCAGCGGCTCCGGCTCGGTGATTATGTTTGTTATATGGTTTCTTACTAAGAAGCGCTCTGAGAATTGAATGAATAAGGCCTCCCGATGCGTATCGGGAGGCCTTCAAAAATTTAGATTTCCAGATCCAGCTTGCTGACAACGGCAGCGCAGCGGGGGCAGAGGCCATCTTCGTTGGCTTTCTGAGAGTGCATCCAGCAGCGGGGGCACTTCTCGCCCAGTGCTTCGGAAACACCGATGGTCAGACCGGGATTGTTGGCACCCTGACCCACCAGTGCGCCCTCGGGAGCGGCTTCCCAATCGCAGGCGGAAACGATGCAGACCTCGCTGAGGTTGACACCTTCACAGGCGGCCTTGAGAGTTTCATCATCGGCTGCAAGGCTGACCCTTGCCTCCAGAGCCTTACCGATGCGCTTGTCGGCACGGGCCAGCTCCAGATCACCGTTGACATCCTGACGCAGCTTCATGACAGTTGCCCACTTAGCCATAGCGGCATCATCCAGCATGTAGCTTTCAAAGCTTTCGGGCATCTGGTTCAGCAGCACGTTACGGGCATCATCGGATTCCAGATGGGGCATTGCCTGCCAGATCTCATCACAGGTGAAGGCCAGAATGGGAGCGAACAGCTTTGCCATAGCGTCGACGATCAGGAACAGGGTGGTCTGTGCGGAGCGGCGGCGGTTACCGGCCGCGTCTTCGCAGTACAGGCGATCCTTGATGATATCCAGGTAGAAACTGGACAGTTCAACGACACAGAAATCGTTAATGGCATGGGAGACCATGTGGAACTCATAACCGTCGTAGGATTTGCGGCAGGCCTTGACCAGAGCATCCAGCTTGGTCAGCGCCCACTTGTCAAGCTCTTCCAGGTTCTCGGCAGCGACCATATCCTTGTTAGGATCAAAGTCAGCCAGGTTACCCAGACAGTAACGGGCAGTGTTACGGAACTTCAGATAGTTCTGGGCGATCTGCTTGAAGATCTCCTTGGAGCAGCGGACATCTGCATGGTAGTCGGAAGAGGCTGCCCACAGGCGGATGATGTCAGCACCGAAGTCCTTAATCAGGTCAGCGGGGTCGACACCGTTGCCCAGAGACTTGTGCATAGCACGGCCCTGACCGTCAACAACCCAACCATGGGTCAGAACCTGCTTGAAGGGAGCGCCCCGGTCCAGCGCGCCGACAGAAGTCAGCAGGGAGGACTGGAACCAACCGCGGTACTGGTCAGCGCCTTCCAGATAGACATCAGCGGGCCACAGCTCGGGGGTGTCCTTCATGAGAGAAGCGAAGTGGGTGGAGCCGGAGTCGAACCAGCAGTCCAAGGTATCGGTCTCCTTGGAGAAGGTCTTGCCGCCGCAGTGGGGGCAGGTGAAGCCATCGGGGATCAGCTCCATGGCTTCCTTCTCAAACCAGATATTGGAGCCATGCTCGTCAAAGAGCTTGGAGATCTTTTCAATAGATTCAGGAGTGGAAACAGGCTTGCCGCAATCGGCGCAGTAGAACACGGGGATGGGCAGACCCCAACGGCGCTGACGGCTGATGCACCAGTCGGCACGCTCACGGATCATGCTGATCATCCGGTCTTCACCCCATGCGGGGAACCACTGTACATTCTCGATAGCCTTCACAGCCTGGTCCTTGAAGGATTCTACGCTGCAGAACCACTGAGGGGTGGCACGGAAGATGATGGGCTTCTTGCAGCGGTCGTGGTGGGGATAGGAGTGGACGATCTCTTCGGATGCGAACAGCATACCGGATTCCATCATGTCGGCCTTGATAACGGGGTTGGACTCTTCGGTCTTCATGCCGGCATATTTGCCTGCGTAGTCGGTGTGGCGGCCGTAGTCATCCACGGGAACCACCAGCTCCATGCCGTAACGCATGCAGGTCTGGTAGTCATCGGCACCGAAGCCGGGGGCGGTGTGAACACAGCCGGTACCGGAGTCCATGGTGACGTACTCAGCGTTGACCAGACGGGAAGTCTTGTCCAGGAAGGGATGCTGGGCCAGCATGTTCTCAAAGAACTGACCGGGATAGGTGGCCAGAACCTCGTAGTTTTCAAAGCCACCCATCTTCATGGTCTTTGCCATCAGAGCCTCGGCCATGATATAGGTTTCACCGTTTTCCGCCTTGACCAGTACATAGCTGTCACGGGGATGCAGGCAGATGCCCATGTTGCCGGGGAGCGTCCAGATGGTGGTGGTCCAAATGACGAAGAAGGTCTTGCTCAGGTCAAACTGTGCCAGCTTGCCCAGGTCGTCCTTCATGGGGAACTTGACGTAGACAGAAGTACAGGGATCGTCCTTGTACTCGATATCGGCTTCAGCCACAGCAGTGGCGCAGAAGGGACACCAGGTAACAGGCTTCAGACCCTTGTAGATGAAGCCCTTGTCAAACATGCGGCCAAAGACTTTGACTTCCTGCGCCTCAAAATGCTTGTCCATGGTGCGGTAGGGATTCTCCCAACGGCCCACGACACCCAGACGCTTGAAGCCGGTCATCTGCTTCTGGATAAAGTCCTCGGCAAAATCTTCACAGGCCTTGCGGAATTCGGGCACGGACATGTCCTTGTTCAGCTTCTTCTTGGAATTCTCGATGGCCCGCTCAATGGGCAGACCGTGGTTATCCCAGCCGGGGACATAGGGAGTGTAGAAGCCCATCATGGCATGACTGCGGACGATGAAGTCCTTCAAAGCCTTGTTCAGTGCGTGGCCCATGTGGATATAGCCGTTGGAGAAGGGAGGGCCGTCGTGCAGAACGAAGGTGGGCAGACCTTTATTCTTTTCCAGCATTGCGTTGTACAGATCCTGCTCTTCCCAGCGCTGCAGCATACCGGGTTCACGGGCAGGCAGACCGGCCTTCATAGGGAAGTCGGTCTTGGGGGTGATGATCGTATTTTTGTAATCCATTGGAAGTTACCTCCATTTATAATCAAAAAAATGCCTTTGTCTCCATAGTAAGAGACAAAGGCATGTATTACCTCTGCGGTACCACTCTTGTTCTGCCTTGCGGCAGCACTCATAAGCGCTGTATCGGGCGTACCCGGCGCAGCCTACTGATGGCAAAAAACCTGTTCGGTGCGCTGCTCGGAGGTGATACAAGAACATGCCTGCTTACTGCCTTGCACCTTCCGGCAGCTCTCTGGAAGCGGTATATGCCTTACGCGTCCTCGTCTTTGCGTTGTGGTATATTATTTGTGGTTGGGATCATAGTTCCGGCCAAACTGCAGGTTTGCAAACTTGCTGGTGGTGTCGGAAACAGGGTGCTGCGGCTCGATCTTGATATCCGCGTCCTCGGTAGTGCCTACCAAAGCTTCCAGATTCTGAGCAATCTCGTTGGCAACAGCTTCCGCATTGTCATCAATGGCTGTACGGTTGTTGACACGCTCAAAGTCGAAAGGACCGGCGGCGATGGGACGGTTGGCTTCCTTGATGCGGTCCAATGCCTGCAGGCAGGAACGGATCTGCTCCTGGATCTCATCGATCTTGGCGGCAGCGGCCTTCTTGGCATCTTCTACCCGGGCGTTTTCAGAAGCGATCATAGCATCGGCATTCTTAGCGTTTTCAGCAGCGGTGGCATTGGCATCGCTGAGCATCTGGGTGCACTTGGCTTCTGCTTCCTTGACCATCTTATCGCAGGTCTTCTGGGCATTGACCATAGCATCCTTCATAGAAGCTTCGTTCTTGCGGTACTCCTCCAGCTTACCAACCAGAACGCGCATCTTGCTCTTCAGCAGCGCGTTTTCCTTGTAGAGGGTGATATAATCCTCGGTCAGCGGCTCCAGGAACTCATCCACATCCTCCATTTTGTAGCCACCGAAGGTGGCCTTTTCGAAGGAGATCTGCTCAATTTGTTGAGGGGTAAACATAGTTTATACCTCCGTATTATACATAGCTTTCAGCTTCAGCCTGAAAGCTTTCCAGGTCACCCAGAATGTCCATGCTGTGGGGGCAGAACAGGTAGGTGGACTGGGCGATCTTCTTGACCTGACCGTCCAGGGCAAATACACAGCCGGACAGGAAGTCCACAACACGGCGGGTCAGAGCCTTGTCTACATTTTCCATGTTCAGAATGATGGCTCTCTTGTTGCGCAGCTCACCGGCAGCCTTAGCGGCATCATCAAAAGCCTTGGCATGGAACAGAACAACTTCCTGCTTTCCGGAGCTCATGTTCAGAACCTGACCGCTGAAACCGCTGCTGACAGGCGCGGAAGAAACAGCGGGAGCGCTGTAATCGGAAGCGGTATCGTTAGAAACGGAAGAAGCGAAGGGGTTGCGGCGGGCAGCACGGGGAGCGGGCTGCTCTACCTCTTCCTCAAACTCTTCCATCTCATCATCTTCGTAATCATCGTAATCGTCATCGGCGTAGGGCTGTGCAAACTTTTTAACATTATCCCAAAAACTCATCTCTATTTTTCCTCCAATATGTTCACATCAGGTTTGATGCGAGGTTGTGTAATTACGGGCACCAAAGATGGCGGTACCTACGCGAATCATAGTGCTTCCAAAACGGATCGCGCTGACATAGTCATCTGACATGCCCATGGACATAATGTCGACAGATACATTATCGTATTTTTTTTCGCTGATGTCAACACTCAGGTTGTACATTTTTTGAAAAAATTTGTCGTTTTCTGTAGAATTATCGCAAATCGGGGGGATTGCCATTAATCCCTTTACCCGAACGTTGGGAAAATTGGCCAATTCTGGAAGAAGCTGCAGCAGTTCATCTTCCCAGAAACCACCCTTAGAGTCTTCGTGACCGATATTGACCTGCAGAAGAATGTCCTGGATCATATCCCGCCGGGCGGCTTCCTTCTGAATCGCTTCCAGAAGATTGCGCCGGTCTACACTGTGGATCAGAGAAACGGTTCCTACCACCTGTTTGACCTTGTTGGTTTGCAGACGGCCGATAAAATGGACAGGCGCGCCCTCGTAGGCATTCTGCGCCAGCTTGGCGGTCAGCTCCTGCACACGATTCTCTCCGCAGCAATCCACACCGGCGGCGATAGCCTGCCGCACGGCATCCGCGCCGTTCATCTTGGTGGCAGCGCACAACAGAATGTCCTTGGGATCCCGGCCTGCGGCAATTGCGGCTTTGGCAATATTTTCTTTGATCAGGGTAACATTTTCGGCAATGGACATGGAAAGTTCCTTCTTTCTGTAAATGATCGTTTATCTCACAAACTACCACCGCACCCTAAAGGCTTCCCCTTGGGGGGGAAGCTGTCAAAAATCTTTGATTTTTGACTGATGAGGGGTCAAAAAGCTGCCACACCCCTCATCCGTCTGCCCTTCGGGCAGCCACCTTCCCCCGAGGGGGAAGGCTTTGGATGCTGCG
>JAZURG010000249.1:0-2530 GCA_045606145.1 Faecousia sp. | reverse complement strand
TATCAAATTCCGCGGGGAAATGCGGGCGCCCGCAGAGAAATACAAGGCACAAAAGAAGCACCAGAAAAAATAAAAATCCGCTGACATATGTCAGCTGATTTTTTACACCTGGGTAAATTCAAAATCTTCAAATTTCAGCTTATCGCCCACATCCACACCAAAGGGGAGCAGGGCAATGGCAACTTCGGAAACAATGCCGGTTTCTTCATATCTGACGAAGGCATAGTCACCGCGGATATCGATAATGGTACACAGCATGGGAATCTCCTTTACCGGATAAAGTTTGTCATCTGCCGTTTGTCGTATTCCGGCAGGCCGTAGGTTTCCTTGCCCAGGGCAATGGATTTGATCAGGAAAGCCATATTCTTGGCCAGGTTGCGGACGGTGGCAATGCCTTCGGCATCCTGCTGGGCATCACCGGGTTTTCCGCCGTGGATGGAATTCCAGTAGTGGCTGGAAGCAACGGGCATGCCGGAAATGGTGAAATATTTATTCAGTTCGTCAAAGGTGGCGCTGCATCCGCCCCGGCGTGCAACGGTAACGCCTGCACCGACCTTCATCCGCTTGTCAAAATGGGTGCTGTAAAACAGCCGGTCCAGTAAAGCAATGAGGGTTGCGTTGGCGGATGCATAGTAGACGGGGCTGCCCACAACGATTCCGTCCGCTGCCTCAAATTTGGGCGCAATTTCATTGACCGCATCGTCAAAGACACATTTTCCGGTTCTGTAGCAGCTGCCGCAGGCGATGCAGCCCCGGATTGCCTGGTTACCCACATGGATGATTTCGGTTTCGATACCCTGGTCAGCAAAAACCTCCGCCATCTGTTCCAGTGCAAAGGCGGTGTTGCCCTTTGCCTTAGGGCTGCCGTTGATCAGAAGAACTTTCATAAAAGGAACCTCCTGTTGTAAAAATCCGCCCCCGTTGCCGGGGGCGGATTCTGTTTAACTTAGATGACGATCCGTACAGGAATTAGTCCTTGTACATCTCGACCAGCTTCTTCAGATGCTCCCAACGCTCCTTAGCAGCAGCCTCGTTCTTGGCGAACAGTTCGGTTGCACGCTCGGGGAATTCGCGGGTCAGACGGGAGTAGCGGGCCTCGTTCATCAGGAATGCCTGGTAGCCTTCCTTGGGATCCTTGGAATCCAGCTGGAACTTGCCGGTCTCCTTGGAGGGATCGAAGCGGAACAGGTTCCAGTAGCCGCACTCGACAGCCTTCTTCATCTCAGCCTGGCAGTTGGTCATGCCGCCCTTGATGGAGTGCATCTCACAGGGAGCGTAGCCAATGATCAGGGAAGGACCGTTGTAAGCTTCTGCCTCGCAGATAGCCTTGATGGTCTGAGCCTGGTTAGCGCCCATAGCGATCTGAGCAACGTAGACATAGCCGTAGCTCATAGCGATCTCAGCCAGGGACTTCTTCTTGGTTTCCTTACCGGAAGCTGCGAACTGAGCAACCTGGCCGATGTTGGAAGCCTTGGAAGCCTGACCGCCGGTGTTGGAGTAAACCTCAGTGTCGAAGACGAAGATGTTGACGTCCTTGTTGGAAGCCAGAACATGGTCAACACCGCCGAAGCCGATGTCGTATGCCCAGCCGTCGCCGCCGAAGATCCAGATGGACTTCTTGGACAGGTATTCCTTCTTGGACAGGATGTCAGCAACGGTGTCGCAGCAGACCTTAGCTTCCAGGTTCTCGATCAGAGCCTTGGTAGCAGCCTTGTTGGCTTCGCCGTCGTTGTAGGTGTCCAGCCACTTCTGGCAGACAGCCTTGCGCTCCTCGCAAGCGGTGGTCTCGATAACCTTCTTGACCTTGCCAGCCAGGGACTCACGGATGACAGCCTGAGCGGTCCACATACCCAGACCATGCTCAGCGTTGTCCTCGAACAGGGAGTTAGCCCATGCGGGACCGAAGCCATCCTCATTCACGCAATAGGGAGAGGTAGCAGCGGGGCCGCCCCAGATGGAGGAACAACCGGTAGCGTTGGAGATGTACATACGGTCGCCGAACAGCTGAGTGACCAGACGAGCGTAAGCGGTTTCAGCACAGCCAGCGCAGGAGCCGGAGAACTCGAGCAGAGGCTTGCGGAACTGGGAACCCTTGACGGTGTTGTCTTCCATCTCGGGCTTGCGGGCAACCTTGGAGACCATGTAGTTGAAGACTTCCTGCTCGGCCAGCTCTGCAGCCTGAGGAGACATGGTGATAGCCTTGGTGGGGCAGACACCGACACAGACAGCACAGCCCATGCAGTCCAGAGGAGACACGGCCATGGTGTAGGAGTACTTGCCCTTGCCCTTACCGGCCTTGACGGGAACGACGCGGGTGCCAGCGGGAGCGGCAGCGACTTCTTCCTCAGTCAGAGCGTAGGGACGGATGGTAGCATGGGGGCAGACATATGCACAGTTGTTGCACTGGATGCACTTGGTCTCGTCCCAGTGAGGAACGGTAACGGCAACGCCGCGCTTCTCGTAAGCAGCGACACCCAGGGGGAACTGACCGTCTTCCATGCCCTCGAAAGCGGAGACGGGCAGGCTGTAG
>JAZURG010000248.1:0-9869 GCA_045606145.1 Faecousia sp. | reverse complement strand
ATGGTATTTCACTGCGTCCTCTGTCGGTTTTTGCCAATGAAGTTTACAAGAAATGTGATACTCATTGCTTCAATGTCAAACTTCTTGGTGATGATGCCGATCAGTATTCCGAGAAAGATAAGTTGCTTTCTGCGCGCATGTATAAGGCAATTTCCATGATCCTCTTTAAGCTTGAGGGTCAGAAAGTTTTGCGCCATCCGGAATTCAATATGGCGGATAGACTGCTGCTTGATAAAGTTGATTACAAGACAGGTACAATTGTGATTGATGGGAAGCGCTATCCCATGAAGGATTGTGATTTCCCCACAGTGGATCCGGATGATCCTTACAAACTGACAGAAGAAGAGAATCATGTTATCGACCAGCTGACCGAATCCTTCCGCCGGTCTGAAAAGCTGCAGCGCCATGTACGATTCTTGTATTCAAAAGGCAGTATGTATAAGCTGCACAACGGTAATCTGCTGTTCCACGGTTGTATTCCTATGGACAAAGATGGAAATTTGCTGACCTTTACCATCGGAGGCAAGGAGCGTTCCGGCAAGGAGTTCCTGGACTACGCAGATAGAACCGCAAGAAAGGCCTACTATGATAAGCGGGGTACACCAGAGCGAATCTTTGGTATGGACTTTTTATGGTGGCTGTGGGCAGGCCGCAACAGTCCCATTTTCGGACGTGACAGGATGACTACCTTTGAGCGACGGTTTATTGAGGATGAAAGCACCTGGACAGAACCCAAGAATCCCTACTATGCCTTTTATCAAGATCCCAATGTGTGTGATAGACTGCTGAAGGAGTTTGGCTTGGGAGGCAATCACTGCCATATTATTAATGGTCATGTGCCAGTAAAGGTAAAGAAAGGCGAAAGTCCCGTTAAGGGCGGGGGAAAACTGCTGGTGATCGATGGCGGTTTCAGCCGTGCCTATCAACCTACTTCCGGTATTGCCGGTTACACGCTGATTTTCAACTCCCGGCATTTCCGTATGGTATCCCATCAACCCTTTGCCGGACGGAAGGAAGCACTGCGCCGAAACAGGGATATTGAAAATGATTCTCTAATTTTTGAGACCCTGGAAAAGCGCATGAAAGTATCCCAGACGGATGAGGGTGTGGAACTGCGTGCCCAGGTAGACGATTTGGTTAGACTTATGGATGCCTACCGGAGCGGCGCAGTAGTGGAAGACCATAAATAGTATTTTTAACTATTTTAACAAATTAAAAAGCCTGGACTTCACTTGATGTGGAGTCCAGGCTTTGCGCTGTCCTAAGATATTATTGACCAAGACCACAACAACGTTTGAATTTTTTGCCGCTGCCACAAGGGCAAGGCTCATTGCGGCCGACTTTTCTGCGTGTTGCAGATGGGGGAGTAATTTCAGTAGTGTCGGAAAGTGTATTCTCTGCAAGTTTCTGCATAGACCAAGGCATAGAAGGCCTGGCGATTTGAGGTGCTGATGCTGCAGTAAGCTTTTCAATTTCTTTTGGGGTATGTCCACGGTTGCTCTGCATGCGTGAGTTGTCTTTGAAATTGCTATAGAGAGTGGAGAATGTTTCCAAATCCTTGGGATCGTTAATCACAACACCACTTTCTTCCATCTTGCTCAGTAAGGTTTCAAAGCTGACATTCAAACATCTGCTGCCAAAGAAGAGCATTCCATATATGACATGCTCCAATTGGTCCTCCAGCTTTAAATAGTCTTTTAAGAAACTTTTGATTGCCGTTACTTCGTCGCCTACATCAAAATGAAAAGGGTTTGCATACAGAGGGAAGTCTTTCTTGGAGGGGATATAGTAGGGTTTGTTGAATTGGACCTTTTTCAGATAGTGATAGCGGTTGATGTCAATTTCCAAAAGGGTGGTATCAATTACCTCGTAGTCGAGGAAGGGTGTTTGCTTACCACCTTGAAAAATATCTGCATCACTCAAGATGAAATATCCTTCGGATTCGTGACGTGCTACTTTCGCAAACTCTATGAACTCGTTTTTTGTGACGAATCGCGGATGTACCTGCTCGATGATCTCGTATAGCTTTCTCAGAGAGATAATGCCATAGAGGTTAGCGGCTGCGCTGAAGTATTTCCGCAAAAGACGAAATGTTGTATCTTTCAGCGGAATGGCGCGATATAGAGTATTCAATCGTTTGCGGTCATAGGTTTCTGGGATCCCCATTTAGATACCCTCCTTTTGTGTATTGTTACAGAGCGAGACGGAAAATGGCTTCTGCGTCTTTTGCTTCGATTTTAACGAAACCACCGACGCTGGACCGAAGACCTAAATGAGCTACCATATCCGGGATATCTTCTTCCTTGGCACCCAAATCAGCAAGCGTCATGGGCATATTCAGCATCTTGAGGAACTGCTCAAAACGGGAAATGCCTTCCAGTGCGGTTTCTTCGGGGTTATCAAAGTTCATTTCACAACCCCAGACACGAACAGCCAGCTGGGCAAATCGGCCAATGTTGTGACGATAAACATATTTCATCCAAGCAGGGCAGATGACAGCCAAACCGGCACCGTGAGCGCAATCATACCAGGAGGAAAGCTCATGTTCAATATCATGGCTTGCCCAGTCCTGGACGCGACCCACACCCAAGATGTTATTGTGCGCAATCATACCGGCCCACATAAGGTTGGCACGTGCCTCGTAGTTCTGAAGATCTTTCATAACCTTGGGTGCTTCGTTAATGACAGCCTTCATCACACCTTCGCACATTCTGTCGGTAAGTTCAACATTCTGAGAGTCGGAAATATAGCGCTCCAACACATGAATCAAAATATCAGTAATACCGCAGGCGGTTTGATATGCGGGCAGGCTGCAGTAGAACTCAGGGTTCATAATGGCAAACTTGGGACGGGTAACATCACTGCCAGCAGACCACTTCAACTTGTTTTCTTCGTTGGTGATAACGGCACCTCTGGAACCCTCACTACCGGAAGCGGCAATCGTGACAACAGCACCCACAGGGAGCGCTTTTGTTACAGGCATTGTAGATCTGTATTTGTAAAAGTCCCAAAAGTCGCCTTCATAAGGAACACCCATGGCGATTGCCTTAGAAGAGTCAATGGAGCTGCCGCCGCCAATGGCGAGGATAAAGTCTACACCTTCTTTGCGGCACAGTTCAATGCCCTTATAGACGAGACCGCTTCTGGGATTGGGCTGGACACCCGGCAGTTCTACAAAAGGAATACCTGCTTCCTGCAGAGACTTTACGGCACCGTCATAAGCGCCGTTGCGTTTCACAGAACCACCACCGTAGTGGATCAGAACCTTAGTACCTCCAAACTTTTTGACAAGTTTGCCAATATCTTTCTCTTTTCCGCGACCAAAGGCGAAGTAAGTGGGAGCGTAAAAATCAAAATTATCCATAAAAGAAATTCCTTTCAAACAGAAGAGATAGGAAAGTGAAAAAGGACACGAGGGTGAAATCGTGTCCTTTTTCGTTGCTAATGGTTTGTGGAGAGGAGAAGTAAAGCATGTTAAATAAAAGCAGAAATGCGGCTGCTAATATTTTCAAAAGGACGGGAGAAATATATTACTTGTTCTTCTTATCCAGAGCAACCAGTGCTTCCAGAGCAGTAATAATTTCCTTCTTTTCGCCTTCAGCGACAGCAGACTGGCCGTCTACATAGCTGTTGATACCGTCTTCCAGGTTGCCCTCGACTTCAACGACATTGTTGAGAATGGAAGCGGTCTTTACACCACGCAGGCCACCGACAACAAACAGAGTAGCGGTTTCCATATCGGAGCCAAGAACATTGTTAGCGCCCCAGTATGCGTCCAGCTCACCCTTGGGATCACCATACAGACAGTCATGGCTTCTTGCGATACCAACATGGTAGGGGAAGCCCATTTCCTTTGCAGCGCCGATCACATCGCACAGAAGGTCGGTATCGGGAATTGCGGGGTAGATGCTGCTAATGTAAGACTTGGAGGCACCGTCATCGCGAACAGCACCATTGGCGATGATCAGATCACCCAGCTTGATGCCGGCACGTAGAGCACCACAGCTGCCAATACGAATCATAGCTTTAACACCGATCTTTGCCAGCTCTTCCACAGCGATAGCGGTAGAGGGGCCGCCCATACCGGTAGAAACTGCCATAACCTTGACGCCCTTGTAGTAGCCGGAAACACTCTTGTGCTCTCTGTTAAATGCAATGTCTTTTGCATCGGTCAGGAAAGTCTTGATGCGGTCTACGCGCATAGGATCGCCAGGGAGAATTGCGTACAGTGCTGCGTCTTCGTTGGAGCAGCGAATATGGGGCTGCAGGTTGCTCATGTGGTTGTCCTCCTTATTATTAACAAGTAGTAGCACCGTGTTGGATAGGTGCTACTTTTTACTTTTTTCGATTATAACACTTCTTGAAAGTAAAAGAAAGGGTTTTAAGGGTTTTGATGAAAAAAATCAAATCGGATCCGTTAAAGTAGTGCTATGTTTTCTCATCTGCCTGGGATGCGAATTCGGTGTCCATGGCGGCAATTTGCGCAGAGAGCTTGTCAAGAATAATATGGTTTTTCTCTTTACATACACAATAGTATTGAATATGGACGACTTCGTCCAGTATTGGTATGCGAACACGGGCGCTACTGGCCGGTATGGTTTTGATTGTTTGCGTGGTTCTGAACCTTGGCCAGCCGGAGGCGCTTGCCAACTCTTCCAAAACATCAAGCTCATTGTGAGAAATAAAGTGGGTGTCTGGCAAACATTTGCGCAACAAAGTGTTCCAGAAACCAATGCCTTCATAAAGAAGGATCTTCATTCCTTTGAGATCGCTCAAATGCAGCGCTTCACGTTGCGCGAGGGGATGGGTTTTGGCAATGGAAAGCATTAACTGCTCGTCATCTAATTCCATGCAATGGTATCCGCTTTCATTGACAGGATAGGGGAGGATGATGAAGCTATATAAACCATTATCCAATCCTTGCATTAAGCTTTGCTCGCTTTTGACTTCAGACATAATGGAAAGCCCTTCAAATGCCGACAGCGCAGCAGAAACGACTTTATTAATTATGGAAGTGCAGCAGAAACCGACAACCAGCGATTGCTGATGTCTGGCAAATGCGTGCAGATGTGTGACCATCTTATCCTCTAATTGCAGAATCTGGGCGGCATACTCTGCGGCAAGCTTACCTGCATCATTCAGCGTAATTCGATTCTTGGTGCGGTCAAAAAGAGTGACACCCAACTCGCTTTCCAGCTTTTGCATGGAACGGCTAAGGGCGGGCTGGGAAATATGCATCTGCTTAGCTGTTTCGGATAATGTTTGATAAGTGTTCAGCATTACCAACTGCTCTAATAATGGTGTATCAATCATGATGCCTGCTATTCCTTTCTCAACAAAACATGATGCGCCAGTATGCATTTTTAACATAGTGGAAGTCAACTTTTGTATTGTACATTTTATGGCAGAAAATGTATAATTTCAAGTAGTGATTTGGTTGAAACATATCCTTTGTAAAAATTTTACTGATTCTGCCTTGCGTGTTTTGCGCAAAGTGATGGAGGTTGCACTGGGTTCTGCCCATTTATAATAATACGCAACAAAAAAACTACTGGAGGAAGAATAAGGTTATGAAGAAATTACTGGCATTAATCTTGGCTGCAGCAATGGTATTTGCTCTTGTTGCATGCGGTGGTGCAGAGTCCGGTAAGGAAGCAGCAGATGACGGCGCTTATACGGCTGTTCTGCTGGCAACCGGTACCCTGGGTGACAAGTCTTTCTACGACTCTGCTAATGAAGGCCTGCAGAGACTGAAGGACGAGCTGGGCGCTGATAAGTTCGACTTTAAGGTTGAGCAGATGGGCGGCTCCGCTGCTGACGAGGCAAAGTACGAGCCCACTCTGCTGGACTACTGCGATTCCGGTGAATGGGATCTGATCATCTGCGGTTCTTGGACCATGCACGACTATGTTGCATCCGCTGCAGCTGATTACCCCGACCAGAACTTTGTTTTCTTTGATGAGATCTTTGACTTTGAGGCAGCTGGCAATCCCACCAACGTTCTGAACATCCTGTACAAGCAGAACGAGGTTTCCTACCTGGTTGGTGCAGCAGCAGCTATGATGACCACCGATGCTTCCATCCCCGGCATCGACCCCGCAACCAAGAAGGTTGGCTTCCTGGGCGGCATGGACAACAAGGTTATCAATGACTTCCTGGCTGGCTATGAGCAGGGCGCAAAGGACACCGATCCCGAGATGGAAGTTGTTGTTTCCTACGTTGGCAGCTACGAAGACTCCACCAAGGGCAAGGACCTGTCTCTGGCACAGTACCAGAACGGTGTTGACGTTGGCTTCAACGTTGCAGGTAGCGCAGGTCTGGGCCAGATCGAAGCAGCTGCAGAAGCTGGTTGCTTCGCATTCGGCGTTGACGCTGACCAGGCTGCAATTCTGCCCAACTACGCAGCATACATTCCCTCTTCCGCTCTGAAGAACGTTGGTAACTCCCTGTACAAGGTTATCAAGGAAGACATGGAAGGCACTCTGCAGTACGGCACTGTTCAGCAGCTGGGCTTCACCGAGGGCGGTGTTGCTCTGGTTAAGGACGCTCACTACGAAGAGATGGTTCCCGCTGCTATCCGCGAGAAGATCGACGAGCTGGAGCAGAAGATCATCGCTGGCGAAATCGTCGTCAACACTACTTACTAATTAATCGACCCATTAACGATAAGTCGGGAAAGGATGGATATCCTGTTATACGGGATATCCATCTATTCAAATAGAGGATAGGTGTTTCATATGGAAAAAACTGTTGTTTTACAAATGAACCATATCATGAAGATCTATGGCAACGGTGTTGTAGCGAACGAAGATGTGAGCCTTGAACTGAACAAAGGCGAAATTCATGCTCTGTTGGGCGAAAACGGTGCCGGTAAATCTACTCTGATGAAGGTTCTGTTTGGTATCGAGTCTCCTGATGAAGGTCAGATTATTCTGAACGGCAAAGAGACCGAAATCAAATCTCCCCAGGATGCTATTAGCAAGGGCATCGGCATGGTCCATCAGCACTTCATGCTGGTTCCTTCCATGACCGTTGCAGAAAACATCATTCTTGGCGCAGAACCCAAGAAGAATGGTGTCTTCATCGATATGGAAAAGGCAGTTGCCGAAGCTGACGCAATTGCAAAGAAGTACAACTTTGACATTGATGTCAGAGCAAAGGTTGAAGAGATCCCCGTCGGTATCAAGCAGAAGGTTGAAATCCTGAAGGCTCTGTACCGTGGTGCTGATATTCTGATTCTTGACGAGCCCACTGCAGTTCTGACTCCTCAGGAGACCGACGAACTGTTTGTGCAGCTGGAAAAGCTCCGTGACAACGGTCACACCATGGTGTTCATCTCCCACAAGCTGGATGAAATCAAGAGAATCTGTAACCGTGCTACCATTATGAGAAGCGGCCGCAGCATGGGTACATACTCTGTTGCAGATATTACCACTGAGGATATGTCCCGCCTGATGGTTGGTAGAGATGTTGTTCTGACCTTCGATAAGGAACCTGCTCAGCTGAAGGACGTTCTGATGTCCATTGAGAATCTGACCGTCTACAACAGCCAGGGCGTTCTGAAAGTCAATGACCTGTCCTTTGAGCTGCGCGGTGGCGAAATCCTCGGTATCGCAGGCGTTGAAGGCAACGGCCAGTCCGAACTGATTGACTCCATTACCGGCTTGAACAAGAGCTATAGCGGCAAGATCAAGATTAAGGACGTCGATATCGCTAAGAAGTCCATTAAGGAAATTCGTGATCTGAAGATGGGTCACATTCCTGAAGACCGTATGAGCTCCGGTTGTGCTGGTAAGCTGAACATTCTGGAAAACATGTTCACCAACCAGTATACTGACCCCGAGTTCTCCGGCAAGATCTTCCTGAAGGGTAAGAGAATCGAAGAGCGTACCAACGAACTAATCAAGGAATACCTGGTTAAGTGTAAATCCTATCATCAGGGCGTAGGCATGCTGTCCGGTGGTAATATTCAGAAGGTTATCGTTGCAAGAGAACTTTCTCCCGGCCCGGATATCATTATTGCTAACCAGCCCACCCGTGGTGTTGACGTTGGTGCAGCGGAGTTTATCAGAAGAAGACTGCTGGAATTCAGAGATGCTGGTTGCGCAGTCATCCTGGTCACCGCTGACCTGAACGAAGTATTCTCTCTGAGCGATCGCCTGGCGGTTATGTATAAGGGTAAGTTTTCCGGTGTATTTACAGACGTTGCAAATGTTACTGAGGAAGAACTCGGTCAGTACATGCTGGGTCTGAAGCACCAGTAAGGATAAGGGGACGTAGATTATGAATAATAGTGTAAAACGCTTTGAAATGTACCGCATGTTTTTCGCTATTGTCGTTGCTCTGCTGATTTCCTTTGCAGTTATCTTCTGCATTAGTGATCAGCCGGTCGAAGCAATCATCACCATGATTACTGGACCTTTGAAGAGCAAGCGAAACTTCGGTAATGTTATTGAAGCAATGATTCCGCTTCTGTTCACCGGTACCGGTGTTTGTATCATGTTTTCTGCTAATCAGATCAACCTGGCAACTGACGGTGCATTCCAGCTGGGTGGTCTCGTTGCAGCAGCTGTAGTCCTGAGCCTGGGCCTGCCTTCCTGGATCGCACTGATTCTGGCTATGGCAGTTGGCGCTCTGTTCTGCATGATTCCTGCATTTCTGAAGATCAAAACCGGTTCTGACGAAATGGTTTCTTCTCTGATGCTGAACTACGTTTCTCTGTGGTTCTGCACCTTCATTCTGATGAACTTCCTGCTGGACCCCAGCGTTGGTGCTGCTTCTTACAAGCTGCCCGTAAGCTCCGAACTGCTGACTCTGTTTAAGGGTACCAATGTTCACTTTGGTCTGATTCTGGGCCTGTTGGGTGTTGTTGTAGGTTACCTGTTCCTGTACAAGACCCGTATTGGTTATGAGCTGCGTATCACCGGTGAGAACGATCTGTTTGCCCGTTACTCCGGTATCAACGTCGTAAAGGTTATCCTGATCTCCCAGTTGGTTGGCGGTATGTTCGCTGGCCTGGGCGGCGGTGTTGAAATCCTGAGCCCCATTTACGCACGTTTCTCCTGGCTGGCTCTGCTGGGCTATGGTTGGGACGCAATCATCCTCAGCACCCTGGCAAAGAACAACCCCATCAAGGTTCCCTTTGCCGCACTGTTCCTGGCTTATCTGAGAACTGGCGCTTCCATCATGGCAAGAAGTACCGATGTCACTCTGGAAATCGTTCAGATCATTCAGGGTATCATCATCATGCTGGTGGTCGCAGAACAGTTCCTGCGTAAGATTCGTCATAAGCTGATTGCTAAGGAAGCAAAGGCTGCATTGGCAGAAGAGGAGGTTGCTTAAATGTTACAGAGTTTTATTTCTCCTGAATTCTTTAGCGCTATCTTGAGAGCAACCACTCCCATCCTGTTTGCTGCATTGGGCGCTTCTGTTGCCGCTAAGTCTGGCATTACCAACATGGCTATCGAAGGTATTATGCTGTTCGCTGCTCTGTTTGGTGTCATCTTTACTTCCATCACTGGCAATTTTATTGGCGGTTTCCTGCTGACTATCGTTGCTGGTGGTCTGCTGGGTTGCCTGCTGGCTTACCTGGTTCTGAAGCTGAAGACCGATGAAATCCTCGCTGCAATCGCAATTAACATGCTTGCCAGCGGCGGTACTGTTCTTCTGATGCTGGCATATTCCGGCGACCGTGGTTCTTCCACCTCTATCGTCAGCTATGCTGCTCCCAGAATCAACATTCCTCTGATTGAGAACATTCCCTGGCTGGGTGAAGTTATCTCCGGTCAGAACCTGATGACCTATCTGGCTATCATTGCTGTTATTGTTATGCACCTGTTCCTGTACAAGACTCCTTTGGGTCTGAAGAT
>JAZURG010000247.1:0-9610 GCA_045606145.1 Faecousia sp. | reverse complement strand
CCCCTTAAGCCGGCTTCTTTCCTCCATTTCTTGCCGGGACAAGAAATGGAGCCCGCCGGGAGGCATACCGAACCGATTCACGCAGTATTTCTTATTTACACCGCTTTACCTTACATTACAAAAGCCAGCTGCCGCAACTGCGGCGGCTGGCCTTTGATAGATTACTGCTTGACTTCTTCCATGACGAAGCACTCGAAGATGTCGCGTTCCTTGATATCGTTGAACTTGGCGATGCTCATGCCGCACTCGTAACCGGCGGTAACTTCCTTAACGGCGTCCTTGAAGCGCTGCAGGGAGCCAACTTCGCCCTCGTGGATAACGATGTTATCACGCAGAACACGCACCTGCGCGTCCCGGGTGACCTTGCCATCCTTGACCATACAGCCGGCGATGGTGCCGATGGCGGAAACCTTGTAGGTCATGCGCACTTCGGCATGGCCGATGACAGCTTCCTGAAACTTGGGTGCCAGCATACCCTTCATAGCGGCCTCGATCTCGTCGATGGCATCGTAGATAACACGGTAGAACCGCATATCCACATTGGTTCTCATGGCGCTGGCCTGTGCGCCGGAGTCGGGACGGACGTTGAAGCCAACGATGATGGCACCGGAGGTAGAAGCCAGCAGGATATCGCTTTCGTTGATGGCGCCGACACCGGCGTGGATCACACGAACACGGACTTCCTCGTTGGAGATCTTCTCCAGAGAGGCCTTGACCGCTTCGGCGCTGCCCTGCACGTCAGCCTTGACGATCAGAGGCAGCTCCTTCATTTCACCCTCCTGCAGCTTGGCAAAGAGGTTATGGAGAGTGACCTTCTGCATAGCGTTGGCCAGAGCGTCCTTCTGGGCCTGCTTACGCTGCTCCACCAGCTCACGGGCCATGCGCTCGTCGGTAACGGCATTGAACTCGTCGCCGGGGGCGGGAACTTCCGCAAGACCGGTGATCTCAACAGGCACGGAAGGACCGGCGGCTTTGACGGTGCGGCCCTTGTCGTTGGTCATGACACGGACACGGCCCACAGCTGTACCGGCGATGACGATATCGCCCTGCTTCAGTGTGCCGTTTTGCACCAGCAAGGTTGCCACGGGGCCTCTGGTTTTGTCCAGACGGGCTTCGATAACAGTACCCTTGGCACGGCGGTTGGGGTTGGCCTTCAGCTCCTGCACTTCGGCAGTCAGCAGCACCATTTCCAACAGGTCGTCCAGACCCATACCTGTCTTGGCGGAGATGGGAACGATAATGGTATCGCCGCCCCACTCTTCGGGGATCAGGTCGTACTTGGTAAGCTGCTCCTTGATCTTGTCGGGGTTGGCGGTGGGCTTGTCCATCTTGTTGATAGCCACGATCAGCGGCACTTCAGCGGCCTTTGCGTGGTTGATGGATTCGATGGTCTGGGGCATGATGCCGTCGTCGGCGGCAACCACCAGAATGGCGATGTCAGTGGACTTGGCACCACGGGCACGCATGGAAGTAAAGGCAGCGTGGCCGGGGGTATCCAGGAAGGTGATCATCTGGCCGTCTACATCGACAGTATACGCACCAATGTGCTGGGTAATACCACCGGCTTCGCCAGCGGTAACGGAGGTTTTCCGGATAGCGTCCAGGGTAGAGGTCTTACCGTGGTCAACGTGGCCCATGACAACCACAACGGGAGCGCGGGTCTGAAGCTCTTCGGCGGTATCCTGGTGATCGTCAATGATCCGTTCCTCGATGGTGACGGTAACTTCCTTTTCCACCTTACAGCCCAGCTCGGTGGCCACAAATTCTGCGGTATCGAAGTCGATGGTCTGGTTCATACCGGCCATAACACCGTTCTTCATCAGACACTTGATGACTTCGGCAACGGTCTTCTTCATCCGGGAAGCCAGTTCGGAAACGGTGATCTCGTCGGGAATCTTAACGGTAACGGGAGCCTTCCGGGCCACTTCCATCTGCAGACGGCGCAGCTTCTCCTGCTCTTCGTTTCGGGACTTGTTGCCCTTCTTATTGTTCATCTGCTGCTTCTGTTGCTTGGCGCCCTTGCCGCCGCCAATGCGCTGCTTGCCGCCCTGGTAGTTCTGGACCTTCTCGGAAACCAGATTGTCCACATCCGCGAAGCGGTTGGCATTGACCTGCACAGCGGAGGTATCCACCACGCGGCGCTCCCGCTTGCGCTCCGGCTCGGCAGGCTTGACAGGCTTTTCCTGCTTAGGCGGCTGCTGGGGCTTGTTCTCAGCCTTGGGAGCAGGCTTGTTTTCTGCCTTAGGCTGCTGCGCGGGTTTTTCTTCCTTTACAGGCTCAGCCTTGGGCTGTGCCTTGGGAGCAGGCTGCACAGCAAACACCTGCTCAATGGATGCGATCTGATGGGTGGCGGTCATGCGGTCAAAGACCACATTCAGCTCATCATCAGTCAGCACCTGGGTATTGGACTTGGGTTTTTCAAAATACTGGGAGATGATCTCCACGATCTCCTTGGGTGCGACACCGAAATCGGCAGCCACATCCTTCAAGCGATACTTCACTAAACTCATAAACGCACCTCCACGATCAATGCTTCTTCATGCCCACATTAGACTTACCCACGCGCTTATTTTTCTCGTGGGCCTTTGCCTCCTGCTGGCGCTGCCGGACCCGTTGGGTACGGCTTTCCAAAGCCTCTAATTCCTCACTGTATTTTTCCTGCTGAGGCAGGGCCTTCAAAAAGGCCAATGCCATGGCAGGATCCGTAAACGCAGCAATGGCAAGGCTCGTCCTGCCGATGGCCATGCCCATATCATCCTTGGAAAAGGGGATCTTCACAGCCACCTGTTTTGTACCTGCCACAAAGCTTTTGGCACGGCGCCAGGTGTGATCACCGGCATCCATGGCAACCGCAACGAGATATGCTTTGCCCCCACGGGCGGCACCGCCCACCGGTTCTTCACCCAGCTCAATACGGCCGGCCTTCCGGGCCAGAGCCATGTAATTCAAGGCTTTATCCATGGCTGCCCTCCATTTCCTTCAGCAGACGGTCGTAGACCGCATCGGGAATGGTGACCTCCAGACTCCGGTCCAGGGCCTTGCTTTTCTGCGCTTTTTTCAAACATTCCAAATTGGGGCAGATGTAAGCGCCCCGCCCGTTCAGCTTGCCGCTGAAATCCAGACTCACCGTGCCGTCGGTACAGCGGACCACACGGATCATTTGCCGCTTTTCTCTGCGCTCCCGGCAGCCCATACACTGCCGCATAGGAATTTTTTTCTGCATATAGCTGCCTCCTTCTTTAACAAATTAGGAATTAGGAGTTAGGAATTAGATATTTACAATTCCTAATTCCTCATTTCTCATTCCTAATTATTCCTCTTCTGCCTGGCTGGCGGACTTGATGTCCACCTTATAGCCGGTGAGCCGGGCGGCAAGGCGGGCATTCTGGCCTTCCTTACCGATGGCGAGACTCAGCTGGTCATCGGGAACGATGACACGGCAGGCCTTCTGACCGGGGATCTGGGTGACGGAGATCACGTCTGCGGGGCTGAGAGCAGCCTTGACATACTCGCAGGGATCTTCGCTCCAGACAACGATATCGATCTTCTCTCCGTGCAGCTCTTCCACAACGGCACCGACACGGCCGCCACGGGGACCGACGCAGGCGCCAACGGGATCCACACCCTCAGTAACGGCACGGACGGCCATCTTGCTGCGGGAGCCGGCTTCACGGGCAATGTTGCGAACTTCCACGTCGCCGCTTTCGATTTCAGGAGTTTCCAGCTCAAACAGGCGGCGCACCAGATTGGGATGGGTACGGGAAACGTGAACCAGAGGGCCACGGTTTGCCTTATGAACCTCCAGAACGTAAACACGGATCAGATCATTGGGCTGATAGGTCTCGCCGGGGATCTGCTCGCTGACCCGGAGCACGGCATTGGAAGCTTCGTTGCCCTGACCCACACGGACGAAGATATCGCCGGAGGGATCGATCCGCAGCACGGTGCCGGTAAGCAGCTCCTGTGCCTTGGAAGAATAGCTTTCGTAGACCATACCACGCTCAGCTTCCCGGATGCCCTGGATCAGAACCTGCTTGAAGGTCTGGGCGGCGATACGGCTGAAGCTCTGGTAATCTACGGCGATGCTTACATTGTCACCGGGCTGTGCGTTGGGGTCGATGTTTCTTGCGGCATCGATGTGGATCTCAATGGAGTCATCCTCCACCTCTTCCACAGCGGTCTTGATCAGATGGACGGACAGGCCCTTTTCGCTCAGATCCACAACAACATTCTCAGCGGGAATGTCCCGGTGATCTTCCCGGTCCTTGCGGTAAGCGTTGGCCATGCCCTGCTTCAGACGCTCCACCATGTAGTCTACAGGAATACCCTTGGTCTTTTCCAGATCCCGCAGGCTGGCAAAGATCTCAGCACCGATATCTACCTTGGGTGCTTCCGGGGTCTTCTTTGCTCTGGTACCTCTAGCCATAGTTTTTCTCCTCCATTTTCAGGCTGTTTTATATATTTTTTATTTTTATTAAAATTCAACGCGAAGGCGCACCAGGGCGACTTCGGATTTTTCAAAGGTAATGGTTTCCTTACCGGCTTCCACGGTGACACGGCCCTCTTCGTAGCCGCGCAGGATGCCGGGCAGCTCTTTCAGACCGTTTCTGGGCCGGTAGAGCTTCACCAGAATGGGGCTGTCCATAAATTTTGCAAAGTCGGAGGGGCGCTTCAAAGGCCGCTCCAGACCGGCGGAACAGACTTCAAAGTGATAGCTTTCCGCAATGGGGTCCTTTTCATCCAGAATGGGGTCAACGGCCCGGTGGATCTTTTCACAGTGGTCGATATCCACACCGCCCTCTTTGTCGATATACAGCCGCAGGTACCGCTCGGAGCCTTCCCGGACGTATTCCACGTCCCACAGCTCACAGCCGAAGCTTTCTACCACGGGTTTGGCAAATTCCGCCACTTGATCGGTGATCTTCAATAAAATCCCTTCCTTACTTCTACAACATTTGTTTCCATCGGATTGTGCAAAAAAACTTTGTTTTCAGCAAAGCAACACTGCTGTTCCCTGCCGGGGGCCTCCCTTTCTTGTTCCGGCAAGAAAGTAACACGGCCCCACCTATGCAGTTTCCGTCTTACCAAGACAAAAGAGAGGGGCGAGCCCCTCTCTTTCGTATACTCTACGCTAGATTAACTGCATTATAGCACCTGCGGCGCAGTTTTGCAAGAGGGATTTCATAGAAAAATCTGTCTTTTTACAACTTTTTTCTATGCTTTTTCCCAACCATCCCGGTCAACGGGCTTGCCTTGGGTGTATTTCCGGTCCCAATCGTCGTCAAAGAGCCGCTTCTGCCACCCTTTCGGGAAAGCGGTGTGCAGGTCGGAAGCCAGCTCCCGGATCACATGGTCGCAGTCCAGACAGTCCAGATAGAATTCCGGCAACGCTTCTTCTCCCTGTGCAGCGCCCAGCAGCGCGCCGGTAATGGCACCGACAGCGGCGCTTTTGCCGGAATGGTTCACGGCTGTGATCATGGCGGTATCGAAATCGCCGTTGCCGGCAAGAACAGCATACACAGCGCCGGCTAGAACCTGAGCGGCGGTGTTGCATTCCAACCGCTCCATAGCCTGCACCCCGGGAACCTGCGGTGTACGGGCAAGGGTCACCGCGCCGCGGAGCAGCTCGCTGAGCTTTGCCGAGGCAGCGCCCGGAAATTGGGCCGCAACGGCATCGGCTCCATGGAGGATCTGGTCTTCCATGGGGCAATCCGGATCGTGTATGATGCCCGCGATGATGTAGGCAAGGGCAGCGGCGCTGAGGTAGGCCATGGGGTCTCCGTGAGTCAGAGCCACGATTCTGGCAGCCAGATTACCGATGTCCGGAAAATCCATTCTGTCCGGATGGAAAAACAGACCGACACAGACGGCAGCGGTCAAAGTACCGGGGCCCGCGCTTTGGTTGGCGGGATTTTGGGGCGTACCCAAAGCGTCCCGGGTCAGCGCGTCCAGCGTTCTGGGATCCATGCATTTGCGCCGGCGCATCTGGGGAATGTGGCACAGCCAGCAGGTCCGCCGTTCCGGAGAACCGGGCAGATGCTGCATTCTGGCCCACTCCTTCAGCGCCCGGGTGATATAGAGAAACAGGGTGTCGGCATCGGTCCTGCCTCTGGCAGTGCTGACCAGCATACCGTTGACAGCAAACAGGCCCACCTGGGTATAGGAAGTGATCTGGGCCAGACCGTTGGCTGAGTCGTAGCCAAGCAGGCCCGCGGGGCCGTACATCTGGCAGATATCCGTGTAGCGCTTGCTGTCGATGGGCGCACCCATGGCATCACCCACTGCCATTCCCAACAGGCAGCCTTTAAAAATAGAGGCAGTTGTTTCCATGCTGCGCCCCCTTTCCGGAAAAACTTGATTTTATACTACCATTATACCGAATTATCATGAAATTGCAAGCAAATCCCACGGCAAATATAAATGACCGTTTAGCTGAGCAATTGCCTAAAACGCATGTCATTCTGAGAGACCGAAGGGAGTCGAAGAATCCGTTCTCCTAAAAGAAAATCTTTGTAATCACGCATGTTTCAGGATGCGGATCCTTCGACTCCCTTCGGTCGCTCAGGATGACACGGTAATTTGATAGTTGCTGCGCTAAACGATCATTTGTAAGCAAAAAAGGGCTGCGGTTGCAGCCCTTTTGGAGAGGGTTATTTGCCCGCGATGCTCAGACCGTCCACCCATGTGGTGGGTGCGCCGAAGGCGGTGGAGCCCATGGCAGTGGGCAGATGGGCATTATTGGCAACGGCCACCACATTTTTCAGCAGCTCGTAGAAGTTGCCTGCTACGGTGAAGCTCTTGACCGCAGTGGTCTTCACGCCATTTTCGATCATGAAGCCCGCGCTCTGCAAGGAAAAGTCACCGGTGATGGGGTTGGCACCTGCGTGCAGACCGCCGAGGGAGTTGATGTACACACCGTTTCCGGCCTTGGCCAGCAGTTCTTCCTCGGTCATGTCACCGCCGGCAAGATACATGCTGAAGGGGCGGACACCCACAGCGCTGGCGTAGCCGCCCTTGGCTGCGTTGCCGGTGGTTTCCACACCGGCCACATTGGCGGTTTTCAGATTATAGAGCAGGGTCTTGAAGACACCCTTTTCGATGATGTTCTTCTTGGCGGTGGGGCTGCCTTCCGCGTCGAAGGGCATGGGCATGGGATTTTCGGGATGGAAGGGATCGTCCACGACGGTCACGATGTCGGCGGCGATCTTCTCGCCTTCCTTGCCTGCCAGCTTGCTTAGACCCTTCTGGGCAGCTTCGGAAGAGAAGATACTGGAATAAACCTGCAGCAGATCGCTCATTGCCTCGCTGTCAAAGATCACGGGGTACTGACCGGTGGGAGCTACTTCGCCGCCCAGCTTGCGCAGAGCGCCTTCTGCGGCCTTCTTGGTCAGCGCATCTGTGTCGATGGCATCCAGAGATCCCAGCTTAATCTGGTAATCGTTGGCCATTTCCTGCCCATTGGATACCACCGCAGCCACCACAAGACCTGCCAGACTGATCTCGTGATACAGATCCAGGCCCTTGGAATTGACGATGGCGGTGACGGACTTTTCGCTGATGCCCTGGGTGGAAGAGCCGTCGATAACTGCCTTGTCCGCGGCATAGATCTTCTCCTGGGTGCTAAGAACCTTGGCGATCAGCGCGTCGGTGGTGGGCAGCTCCATGGGTTTGCGGTCAATGACAGCGTAGGTCTTGCCGCCCTCACCCAGAAATACCTGCTCTTCGGACTCCAGAACCTCCGCGTTGGCGGCGGCCCGGGCCACGATGGCCTTGGCTTCGGCTGCGTTCAGCGCTTCGGTGGAAGCGTAGCCCATCTTACCGCCCACGATGCAGCGGAAGCAGACACCACCCTCGGTGGAGTCGGTGAACTGATTGATGCTGTGCTGGAAAGCGGAAACGGAAGTGCTTTCGCCAGCCTGATAGTAAAGCTCATATTCGGCAATGCCCATGGCCTGTGCCTCGGCAATAACCAATTCTTTAAATTCTGCAAAATTCATATCGTTACCTCCCGCTTATCTACCGCCGACGGTGATGGAAGACACACGAATCAGCGCCTGGCCTACGTTGGTGGGAACGCTGCCGCTGCTGGAGCCGCACATGCCCTGGCCCATATCCAGCTCGGTGCCGACCATGTCGATGTTCTGAATGACCTCGCTGCCCTTGCCAACCAGAGAAGCGCCGCGCACCGGCTCACAGATTTGGCCGTTTCTGACGATGTAGCCTTCGCTGACGGCGAAGTTGAATTCACCGGTAACGGGATTGACGGAGCCGCCGCCCATCTGCTTACAGTAGAGGCCGTACTCAATAGAGCCGATGATATCCTCGTTCTTGTCGGTGCCGGGGGCGATGTAGGTGTTGGTCATACGGCTGGTGGGAGTGTAAGCATAGCTCTGGCGGCGGGAATTGCCGGTGGAGGCCATGCCCATGCGGCGGCCGTTGAACTTATCGATCATGTAGGACTTGAGGATACCGTTTTCAATCAGCACATTTTTCTGTGCGGGAGTACCCTCGTCGTCGATGTTGATGGAGCCCCAGGCATTGGGAATGGTGCCGTCGTCGATGGCGGTAACCTTCTCGTTGGCGATCTTCTGACCCAGCTTGCCGGCAAACTGGCTTCTGCCATAGGCAACGGAGCTGGCTTCCAGAGAGTGACCGCAGGCCTCGTGGAAGATAACGCCGCCGAAGCCGTTGTCAATGGCAACAGGCATCACACCGGCGGGGCAGTAGCCTGCACCGGCCATGGTCACTGCCTGCTTGGCAGCCTGCAGACCCACCTGCTTGGGGTCGATGATATCGAACATTTCCATACCCATCCGGCGGCCGGGGTTGAAGGAGCCGGTCTGGGTGCCGCTGCCGCAGTCAGCCACGGCGGAGATGCTTATACGAGTGCGGATCTGGCGATCCTGCGCATAAATGCCTTCGGTATTGGCAATGAGAATGTTGTGGTCTACATCAAGAAGCGTACCGCTGACCTGCACGATGGAGTCGGCATAGTCCTTGGCGGCAAAGTAACCATCCTTCAGTACCGCCACCTTTTCCTTGTTGGAAACAGAGGCGGGGGCGATCTTGACAGGATGGATATCACCGAAAATACGCTCCCGCAGCACAATGTCCATCTCGGCAGTGCCTTCGCCCAGAGCGTCGGCAGCCTTTTGCGCGCAGCGGATCAGGCCTTCCTCGGAGGTATCCACGGTGGTGGCCATGACACTGCGAAGACCCTTATAGACCCGGACAGCGGCACCGGCAATGACACCGTCATTGATGGAGTCCACCTTGGAGGCGATCATGTTAATGGAATGGTTCAGGGTGTTCTCCGCGAACAGCTCGGCATAGTCAGCACCGGTGGAAACCGCGGCCTGCAGAACACGGGAACAAATTTCTCTGGAAATCAAGCAAAACACTCCTTTGTATCAAAGTATGGTATGAGTATAGCATAAATCCCTTGCGATTGCAACGATAAGTGATAAGATAAATGATCGTTTATGCGACCAACTACCAAAATTCCGTGTCATCCTGAGCGAGCGCAGCGAGTCGAAGGATCCGCATCCCCAAATGCAGCAATTGCAGAGTTTTTCCTATAGGGGAACGGATTCTTCGACTCCGCCTGCGG
>JAZURG010000246.1:0-45338 GCA_045606145.1 Faecousia sp. | reverse complement strand
TATTGGGGTGGTAATAGGTGGTTAACCGTGGTATTTAGTGGGGGTTAAATGTTTGGAAAATCCCATAGAAATGGTGCTAAATGGTTAACAAAAGTTAACAAAATGCAAAATCTATGGCAATTCAAGTCCTTGTGCCCCTGCCAAAAAAAGACCACACCTTTTGGTGTGGTCTTTTTTGGCAGAAGCAGGACTTGAAAGGGCGGCACCAGTCCGCGGACTGGTGTAAAAATTGAGAGCTGGCGAGCAATTTTTAGCCCGTGGGAAAGTCCATTGGCAACTGACGGCAATCCACAGGATTGTTGGCAGTTGCCAATCGTGCCCCTGCCAAAAAAAGACCACACCTTTTGGTGTGGTCTTTTTTGGCAGAAGCAGGACTTGAATGATTTAAACTTAGTTCAGGGTGAATAATTAAGCATTTATGCTTTTTTCGCGCTATTTTCCAGATTTGCGCTTTTCTGAAACTTCGATATTGTGGGGAAGTAGACAATGAGCAATGTTGCAATTGATAATATCCATCCGATCGGCCAAACCAAATACAGGAAAGTAAGGTCTGGGCAGAGTGGAAAAATTGCATAAACCCAAACAAATCTAAATAAACACATAAATACAAGGGTCGCAATGGTTGGGAAAATAGGTTTTCCCATTCCTTTGAGCACTCCGCCTATCACTTCGTTAATACCGCAAATAAAGTACGTACTGGAAACAATGATCATTTTTTGCCGGGAAAACTCAATAACCGCAGGGGCGGTTGACAAAAAGGATGAGAGCTGTTCAGAGAAAATGGCCGAAAACGAACCAAAGGTTACTCCGAATGCCGTTGTAATCAATATAGCCCTCGTGATAATTTTCTTTACTCGATTTATGCTTCTTGCTCCGATATTTTGTGCGACGAAGGAAATGGTAGCCACCGAAGGTGCATGAATGATATTGTACAGTATGCCATCAAATTGGTTTGCAATAGATATTCCCGTGGTCGCATCCGCGCCAAATGAGTTTACGGCAGTTGCGATCACAACATTTGCAAAAGAATACAGTGCGCTTTGCAATCCGATCGGAATGCCAACATACAATATGTCTTTAAGTTCTGCGAAGTCAAATGTAATCTTCTTGATATCGATATTTATTATATCCTTACTTCTCAACAAAGCCCGAAAAGCCAAAGCGGTTATAACAATGCTTGAGATATTCGAAGCGTGTACAACACCTGCAATCGAAAGATCAAATGCCGCAACAAACAGGAATGTGAGCAAAACTTTTATGATGCTTCTTGTGATCGAAAAATATAGAGGTCTTTTTGCGTCACCGGTTGCACGCAGCATACCGGCGCAGAAAGTGTAAAAAGTAGTTATCGGGAAACCTAAAAAAGTCAGTTTGAAGTATAGTGTTGCCTGCGTAAGTAAGCTATCCGGACAGTTTGCGATTTTCAAAAAGCTTTCAGCGAAAGTAACACCAATGACCATCAATAAGCACCCTAAGGTCAACGACAGCAGGAGCGATGTCATCACAGATTTATCCACTCTGTTTTTGTCGCCTGCGCCTATATGCTTGGCAACGATAACATTGGCACCTACCGATATTCCCGTAATCAGAGTCGTGCATACGGTTATTATTGTTCCGCTTGCACCTGCAGCACCAACTGCGCTGCCATTGGAAAAAGTTTTCAATACCGCCATATCTATGACATTGAATAAGGATGCCATAACGCTCATTGTTAAAATCGGCATGGTCATTGCAAGCAGGCCTTTGGTAATGGAGCCTGAAAGCATATCTATTTTACCGTTTTTCACCATGAACCCTCCTTTGTTACTCTGCATCTCGAGAATTATAGCACCTTAAATCTTTGTGGGATATAACTATTTATATTTTTACTTGTATAAAAGATAGATTTGGTGTATAATACTGCCGGTGATGTTATGAGCTATATAATCAACTATATAACGCGCGAAACGCCTGCTCATCAACACAAAAACTATGAAATCGTTGTTTATGTTAGCGGAAGCGGTGTTTTTCATGCGACAGGAAAACAAATTCCGGTTTTTCCTGGCAAAATGGTGATCATTCCTCCCGGGGTGATGCACAGCGTCATATTCAGCGACAGACTTGAGCGTATCTACATACGCGGAGAGTTCAGTCATATTTTCAATTTCACTTTGCCGACTGTTGTTCTTGATAACCCCGAAAACGAAGGCTTGTTGCTCGCAAAAATGATTTATAATAATCGATATGCCAATTCCGAATACGTGGCTGCGTTGATGGGGGCCTTTTCACATTTTTTGACTCAAAGCATGAAAATGGAAGATAGAATCAGCACCGTAATAGAGGATATTGTTTATAAAATTACCAATAACTTTTATGACAGCAATATGAACCTTAATGCGTTGTTAGTAAGCAGTGGATATGCAGAGGATTACATCCGTGCACAGTTTAAGAGATTTACCGGAAAAACGCCGACAGAATTTCTAACCAGAGTCAGAATAAACCATGCCTGTTATTTGATAGATACATATAAACACTCCCTTTCGCTGGCCGAAATTGCGGAAAAAAGTGGATATACTGACTATGTATATTTTTCAAAAAGATTTAAAAATACGACAGGAGTCTCTCCGAGAAAATATATGGAAGACTCGTTTGGTTATTAAAAAGGAGAACGTTGAAAACTGTCATATATTTATAATCCATAGACTAAAACCGACTGCAAATAAATCCCCCAGAGGCTGATTTATCAGCCTCGTCTCCAAAACCGTAGGCTCTGGGTTCAAGTCCTAGTGCCCCTGCCATAATTGGAAACCAGTATTGATACAATGTGTATTTGTTCTGGTTTCCAATTATTTTTTATGTATTTCTGTTCTTTTTAATATCAATAGTTAGAATTAAGGCTCTGTGGTCGCTGACAATCAGCCTCCACAGAGCCTTTTCTTTATGAAATTTCAACACAATTTAACGAAAGGTCTTTGCTGTGTGCATTTTAACCCGAGGGTGTGCAGTTTTATGTATGGGATGTGCAACACAAAGAATCAACATCTGTTTCTTGTTTAACAGTACTTATCTATCCCTTGCAATCTATTTTGGCGTGTACTATAATGTCTCTGTAAAGAGGTGAAATCTATGGGAGCAGCATATACAATTGCAGATTATATGGGGTTATTTCTTGTATACACACTCGGAAGTGTGCTTGTGGTGGGTGCGTTTTGCGTGTTTCTAATTCGTAAGCTGGCAAAAAAACAAAAACAGTTTTGGCTTATACTTACTCCGCTCGTTGGCTATATTGTTTTCTTGTATTTGTTAAGCTTACATGCTGTGCCGGTTTTGGAGCAAACAGGAGATCTGTTGGTACCGAGTGAATACGAAAGGAAGATAACGGCGGGAGAAATCGTCTGTGTCACTCCTGTCGAGCATGATCCGGTTTACTATATTAACGGAGAAATCCACGGCGCTGATCATATAGTAATTGGGGAAACGACGTACTATGTTATTTCTGATGGCCTGCTCAAGGAAGGTATGCTGGTAGAATTGCAATATGCACAGTTTGAAAACAATGTTATCCTGGGATGGCAGGAAGTCTCGGAAGATCGTGTAGCAATGGTATTGGAAGAACAGTTGAATGCTCCGTCAATAACAAAGCCGGCGTCACCGCCAAAAGAGGTACCTAAACAGATACAGAAAATATCACATGTGCTTTATATATTAGGATTTGTTGGCTTTTTGGTTTGCGTTGCGGTGTCTGAGTTGTTAAATCACAAATTTGTTAATTACTTATTCGCCAAGGACCGTTCTGTCCATAGCCAGATCGTTCCAAATCGAATTTCTATAGTTTTTACAATAATTCCGCTTGTGTGTTTTTCTATGATTATTATCGCATTATCCATGGGGAGTGGCAAATATCACGGCCTGTTGATTTTAATTGTGGGTGGCGGAGCCATGGCAGCGATCATGCTGGTAGAACAGTTTACCTATTTAAAGATCAATGGGCAATGTATATTGATCAAAAAGTTATGGAAAGTGAAACAATACTGTGCGGCAGATATATGTAGTGTTATGTGGAAATCGTGCAGAGGTATGATTGGAAAACAATTAATTCTTATTTTCAATGACGGTAAGTCTTATTGGTTCAATATGGATCATTATATGGGTGTGCAAAATACATATAATGAATTAAAAAAACACCATGACGAGTCATCGAGTGTTGTGCCGGCCGAAGAGTGATATATCAAAGCGCATACAAATAGCACATGGTGCATATATGTTTCTTACTAGTTTGCTTTTTAGTAATACGAAAGGGTATACCATTTAACGATACCTCATACCTTTTAACGAAAGGTCGGCGGGGGTGTGCAACCCGTATCAAAATAGGTCACTTATAACAGAAAAGCCCGACACCATCCGCTGTCGAACTTTTCTGCTTGTGGCTATCATGGATAATTGAGTGATTGTTCTGAAATCTGGATTTAGATTGTATTCCGTTGGCACATGTGATATAGTAACAGTAAAAGAGGGGGCGGATTACATGAACAGAGTTATCGGTGTTTTTATGCTTGTGATAGCTGGTTGTGCTTCAATTTATCTTGTGTATATGACTCGCTATTTTTTAGGATTTAGAAAAAGAAATTTGATTCATGTTACGGGTTATTTAGGAAATACAGAAACACTGAAAAAGGTTTTTCACGGTCATCCTTTCTCTGGTAAATGGCATAAATATTGGACCAATTATGAGTATGTTTATCGCATCAACGGGCAGCAATATAGCATTCGTGGTGGTATGTCTGGGCAAAAGAAAGACCTTCCGCAGAGTGTCACCATAGCGGCACAAAAGAATGCGCCAAAAAACGCGATAATTCCTCAGCTTGAAAAAGTTCCGACCAAATGGATTCTTTGTTTTCTTATGCTGGGTTGTGCTGTTTTTTACACAACAGGATTGTATCTTTTTTCTCATTGAGCTAAATGTTGTGTCAAATTTGTGTCGATAGTACAATAGGGTAGAAAAGTCGTTGTAGCTCAATGGGTAATAAGTCTTGAGGGAATACCTCCAAAACCGTAGGCACTAGGACTTGAAAGGGCGGCACCAGTCCGCAGACTGGTGTAAAAATTGAGAGCTGGCGAGCAATTTTTAGCCCGTGGGAAAGTCCATTGGCAACTGACGGCAATCCATAGGATTGTTGGCAGTTGCCAATCGTGCCCCTGCCAGAAAAGTCCGACAGCTTTGCGGGCATATCCTTAACGGGTAATTAACATCATATTATCGTAGGGCGCTGGCTGTCTCCCGCCGCTAACCTCAAAAATGACCGCAGCACCGAACTTCAATCTTCTGCGGTTTGATCGGTTTTTTCTGAAAGGTGTTCCGGTCAGCGCTATGTGCCGCGTTCCCGGCGAAGAAGATGAAACACTTGTCTATTTGTTGGAAACGGCATTCCGCGAATATGCCCGGGACGGATTCAACGATGTGATCGCGGCTTATCTGACAGCGATCTTCGGCAAGCTGATTCCCTTTTATTCCATTGAAAAAACGGGCTTTGCCCAAGACAGCGCATTAAAGATACTGGAATATTGTGCCAACCACTACAAAGAGGATCTTACCGTAGATCTGGTTGCGGAAAATCTTTCTCTCAGCCGAAGCTGCATATCGCACATTTTCAGCTCCCGTATTTCTATGAGTTTCTGCGATTATGTGAATTCCCTGCGCCTTTATGACGCGGAAGCTGCCTTAAGCAATAAGAATTACTCCATCACCGAGGTTGCGAATATTTCCGGTTTTTCTACGATCCGAACCTTTAACCGTGCCTTTCTGAAAAAGCACGGCATGTCCCCATCTGCCTATCGCAAAAAACTGGACAAATAGTATACCTGTACGGATAATCCAACAGTGAAAAATACGAATAGCTACAAAGAAAGGTTTACGCAAATGAAAAAGCGCTATGGTAGGCGAAAGCTTTGCCATAGCGCTTTTAAGCAGTATTGGATAGCTTGAAGCCCGACCGCACCGGGTACGGGTGTGGACGACGCTTTATAGGTGTGCGCGAAGGACAAAGGTTCTGTTTTATATTGAAAAACAGAAGCTTTATGCTATAATAAACCCAGGGGAGCGGTGCCGCGCGATCGTTTTTGCGGCATCCGCGCAATGTGAATCACCATGGTTGGAGGGAAAAATATGCGGTGCGTACATCTTGATTTTCACACCAGCCCATATATCGAAGGTGTGGGCAAAGATTTTGACAAAGAGCAATTTGCGCAAACACTCAAAGACGCAAATGTGGAGCTGATGACGGTTTTTGCCAAGTGCCATCACGGCTATACCTACTATCCATCACAGGTTGGAACGATGCATCCGGGACTTCATTTCAACCTGCTCAGGGAACAAATTGATGCGATCCATGCCGCAGGCGCAAAAGCACCGATCTATATCACTGCGGGATGGAGCGTAAAAGATGCCGACGAGCATCCGGAATGGCATCAAATAGATTTCTTCACGAAAAGGCCCATGTATATGGGACCGGAACCTGTTAAGGATGCCGATCCTGAAGAGCCCAAGAGCGAATGCACGTGGACGACACTCTGCCTTCTGGGTGGCTATGGGGAGCATCTGGCGGACATTACCCGTGAGGTCTGTGAAAATTTTGACGTTTCCGACGGTATCTTTTATGATATTTGCTTCATCGGGGAAGCTTGTGCGTGCGAATCCTGCCGCAATGGTATGGTAAAAATGGGCCTTGATCCGGATGACTATGAGGATGCCAAGGAGTATTACACACGGGGACACATTGCGTTAATGAAGCGGCTGACGGGCATCGTGCATGAATACGCAAAGGATGCAACCGTATTCTATAACGGTGGTGCCAACATGTATAGAACGGCATATCACCCGTACCAAACCCACTTTGAACTGGAAGATCTGCCCACTGCCTGGGGTGGATACGATCAGATGCCCATCCGCGCGAAGTTTTTTGAAAAATACGGCAAGCTTTTCCTTGGCATGACCGGAAAATTCCATCATGCATGGGGAGAATTTGGCGGTTTTAAGAATAAGGAAGCCCTCCGGTATGAGTGCGCGGATATGCTCAGTGTGGGCGCTTCTATGTCGGTGGGTGACCACCTGCATCCCTATGGAGCGCTGGATGAGAGCACCTACGCTGTGATCGGCCACGCATTCGATTACGTGAAGCAAATTGAACGTTACTGCGAAAACACCCGGGCCTATACGGACCTTGGAATCTGGCTCGGCCACGATGGAAATGCCAATATGGGTGCCTCAAAGCTCCTGCAGATCATGCATCTGGAATATGACGTGGTTGGCTCCGGTGATGATCTGGCAAAGTATAAATGTATCCTTCTGCCGGATAAGGTCAATTTGTCAGAGGATGATCAGTGCGCTTTGCGTGGATTTGCGGAGAACGGGGGAACACTCATAGCAAGCTATGAGAGCATTTTTGATGGCCTCGGCATTGAAAAAATCGGACCGTCGGGGTCGGATAAAGACTTCATTCGGTGCGATGTGGATGCGTTTACCACGCCTTTCCTGTCCTACTCCAGTGCCTATAGGGTAAAGACCGACGGTCAGGTTCTGGCGCAGGTCCACGAACCCTTGTTTAACCGTACGGTCGGCCATTACTGCGGCCACAAAAATACGCCTTACAAGACGGAACCAGCGGAGTATCCTGCATTGGTAAAACGCGGGAATGTACTTTACTTTGCGCATCCGGTTTTTGAGGCATATAACGCATCCGGCAATTATGTTCTTGAGCGGTATATCATCAAAGCAATTGAGTCGGTGTATGACAAGCCAATCGTTACAAAAGAATTCCCTTCCTGCGGAAGAGTCAGATTGAGAGAGAACAAAGCGGAAGGTTTCTTTGCTTTGCATATGCTCTATGCACCTCCCGTAAATCGAGGCAATGTCTGTTTGCTTCCCGATTTCCCCAAGCTGCACGAAGTAAGTGTTGCATTGAAGATTCCTGAAAAGATAGCATCTGTTTTTTCTGCCCCCGATGGAGCGGAAATCCCATTCACGCAAGTGGGCGACACGATTACACTTCAGCTCCCGCCCTTTAGCCTCCACAAGCTGATCATTCTGAAAAAGGAATAACGGATTCCTTCTAACACAAAAAGATCCGACAGCATGTGCTGTCGGATCTTTTTGTTATTTCTTGTATAGCAGCATTCCCCAACCGCTTCCGGGGAGATTTCCTTTTTTTATCCAATCCACATATGCTCGCTGCAGACTTGTATCGGTGGGCATCTCGTCAACATTGTTGCGATAATGCTTATAGAAAATACGCCACCAATCACCGAAGTGGGTATTGGATGTACTGTACCAAATATCAAAGTAATCCATCAGCTTTAATATGTTGGAACTGGGCGGCAGGAATTCTCTGTGTTTATCATACAACAGCCATGACCGCAATGTAAAGGGTACGATACCGTCATCAAAGAAATCCTTGTAAAAGTCATACGCTTGAGAGAAGGCATCGTCAATCAGTTCTTTTGTGAGGGGGCGGCCGTCGGAGGGAATGTGAATGTTGATCACCAGATCTCCAAGCGCGAGCTTTTTTCCATCCTTTTCGTAGCCGTTGGCATCCCAGAACTCCCGCTTTTCAAACTGGAATCTACCAAATCCAAATAGGTTCAGCTCGAAGAATCTGCCGTACCAAATGCGTAAGATCTCATTTCCCCAGATGGAGTTCAAGCGGTGGCATTCCAGCAGCTTGTATTTTAGATCTGAGAAAGTCGTTTTGAACATTTCATAGGAATATCCGTTTCTTTCATACAACTCTCTGGCATGCTTTGTAAGGCAGATCAAGAATATCAAATGGGAGGTGTATTCGTGAATGCCAAGTTCTTTGGCGGCTTCGGTTACTGCATCGGTAGAGAGATGCCAATCAAGCTTATCGGTTGCTTCATATTCACTGATATAGGTTTCAAAGACATCCCACACATCGGTTTTGCAAATCTTGTCATAGCAGGCAATTAGTTCATCTTGTGCTTCCTGCGGGAAATCAAATTCTTCAAAAAAGCCGGTGATATATGATCTCATACTTCCGCTCCTTTCATTTCCAAGGAAGTGAATATGTTCTCAATTTCTCTCAATTCGCTTTCTTTGTTATTGGAAAGCCACAGCTCTCTGTACTTCTTCAGCCACTGTTCTGTGTTGGTAGAACGTTTCATCTTGCTGCCGTTTTGAACAGCACCGATTTCTGCCATTACCATGAGTCCTTCCGCAACCACCAGCATTTCCTTCTTATGTTCATTATCATATGGCTCGCTCGCCAACCGTTTGCAGTAATCTTTGCATTTTTCTACGAACGGCAGAACCAGCTCCTCTGCATAATAGGGGAACTTATGGGGAATACCCATGCATCTGTCTTCATAAAGAAGAATCATGCCGACCCAAGGGAATTCATTTTCAAGAGCACAAAGCTCATTTGCGTATTTTGACAGTCCTTCCGCTTTATAGGTGAGCTTATCGACTTTGCCGAAAATATCTTCCTTGTCTGTTTCCACATTCCATGACCGTTCCGCACCGAAAGCCAGAGAACACTCTGCAAGGGCCAGGCTTGAGGTATGGCCGTTATCTCCCCATATAGAGGTAAGAATACCTTTTGCGCCGTACTGGCGACCTAATTGGGTCATATTTTGAATATTGAGTAGAGCTATGGGGATATTCTCGCAGAATCTTGACCATGTTTGGGTGCCAACACACAGGATTTGGGGTTTCCCTGCATCGTGAAAACACTTGATTTGTTCCGGATTGGGATCTGCCTTATAAAACCAGTTGAGAAGAACAGCATCATCGGGAAGCTTATGGATTTGCTCCGGGTGATTCAGCAGAACATCGCCCCACATCATGACCTTTTTCCCGTTTTTACGCAGGTGATCAATGATTTGCAAGACGAAATCCACATATAGCGTGCCTGTGTCTTTATCTTTATGGCGCTGGCTTTCTTTTAAATCAAAGGTTTCATCACAGCAGATATTAAACCACTCAGAGGTGAAGTTGGGACGGTATTGATCAATGAGACTCTTGATCAGCGGGTAACTTTCCGGATGCAGAGGATCAATTGTATGGTGTTTTGCTCTTTCAATCCAAAAATGGCGCTCGGGCGTGTAATCGTCCAGAATGCACAGATGCTTGTACCGGTCTTTCTCCAAAAGCTCATACAAATGTCCGAAGGTGGAAAGAGAGGGAATAAAATCAATAAAATTCTCTTTGCAGTACCGGTCCAGCTCTTTTAGTTCCGCGGATGTGATATAGCCTGTTCTTTCCAGAATGTCCTCGTATTCATTGAATTCATAGGTATGTTCCACATAAAGCTGAAGGGAATTCATTTTATAGTACGCGATTTTATCGATGAATTCTTTTATTGTCTCAAGCTTGGGAACCTTGCCTCTTGTGATATCAAGATACGCTCCGCGGTACTCGAAATCAGGCAGATCGTTGATTTCACAGTAAGGAATATGATCGTTTTCAAATATCTGGCGCAGTGTCTGCACTGCATAAAACGCACCCTTTGCGCCGTCTGCCTTGATCTCGATCCCGTTTTCAGAGATTCTTAAATGATACCCGTCTGTGTCTTTGCAGCCGGTCTCCAGCTTCATACCGACACCCTCCGGGGACAAGGGCAGCTTTTTCAGCAGCTTACCTACACGGGGATCCACATCCTCCGTAAGTATGTGAACCCTTCGGTTTTCAAGAAAACCGGGATTGATGACAATTTCCTTTGGCTGGGGAATCAATTGCAGCGTAAAAACTCTCTCGTTTTCCATTTGCGGTCTCCTCCTGTAGATCAGTTGTACCTACTATACCACATTATTGAATTTTGTCAACAAGCGCTATATATGGTGAAAAATCGATCTTCGGTCTGCAATCAAGGGTCAGATATACTTCAATGTAATCTCCGCTTGCGGTCTTCCGCTCCGCTCTCGCTGCAACAAGACCCTTAATGATCTCGATCTGCGATACGTATGCGGATACCGCGTTGGCAATTTCCTCCTCAATGTCGCTGCTTACCGCCAGTATGCGGTTGGCACGTAGAGAAGACGGTCTGCCATGCACCAGCGCGTCATCGGGCGCAAGGTCGGCCCATACGGAATATTCCAAAACAGACTTCACACCATGGGGCGTACCGCAGTCGACCAACGCGCAGTCACCTGCCTGAGGAACATCAAAGCTACTCATGATATGGGCGGCAGTATGGTCGATATGCTCCCGGTGATGGTTGGGGACCATCACTCTTGTGACCTTGTTATCCCGCAGGAAGCGCAGGATCGTGGGCATATCTCCCGGCTTGCCGTCTGCCTTTTCCCAGCCAATATTTCCAAATGCAGAAAAATCCTTGAAATTCAGCCGGATTATATGGTCACGGGGGATTCCCAATCTTTCGTAACAATCAAAGGTTTCCTTTGTTCTTACGGCTTCAATGGTTGCCTTTTCTTCTACTGTACTATAACCGGCATCACCCCGGCAGAAAATAACAACATATACATCCGCGCCTGCTTTTTTCGCGGCAAGCATTGCGTAACCGGCGCCGATGATCGCGTCATCGTCGTGTGGACTCATGACCGCAAGCACTTCATTGCTGCCAAAGCCGGGGAAGATGGTATTGATATCCCCGGATACTGTTTTTTCGTTTACGTTATAATACTGAAAGCCCATTGCATTCACAAAGAATAAAAACCATCTCACATGAGGTGGTTTTTATCATATCTCCTTCCTTAAAAATCGTGTCAGATTCGGTTTAATTCCGTCTTAATAGCCGCTGCCTACCAGATGCTGGACCCGGATGGGCAGATCATTGAACACTTCTACGCGATTGCCAAACTTACCCAAGGTTTTTTCCACCAGAAGGTAGTCAAATTCCGGAATGATCACATCATCCCATGTGCTGCCGAAGCCTCTTGCGGCCACGTCCAGCATGGTTACGATCTGGTTGCCCATGGGTTCGTTAGAATTCAGGGTGATCGCACCGAAGAATTCCTGGCACTCTGTATAACCCGCGTTATGGGTGCCCGTGTAGGGCTTCAGCATCGCCAGATCGATTTCCTTGCCCATGCGAAGACTGACTTCCTTGCGTCTGCTTTCAAAGTAGTCAACAAGGGCCTGCTCCTGGAGTCTGGCGGGAAGATTTTTTTCCGCAACATGGATAAACGCATCGAGGCCTACCTTGTACGCGTCCTCAACAAAGCTTAACCAGTAATCCTGAACGTCTGTGATTGCTCCGCCGGGCTTTGTGCAAACAACGCTGCACCGTTCACAGGCGGTAAGGCCGTCCACCTTAGGACCGGCGCCAAGGTGAACAAAATCCCCTTCCCTGATGGGTCTGTTCAGCGCCTTGCCCACGATGGAGCGGTTTGCTTCACCGGCTGTGACCATCACATCGAAGCCAAGCTCTTCTACACCCAGCTCATAGGCAATGGTGTAACCCCACTGGGCGACCTGTGTCTCCAGCATACCTGGCTTCATGACCGCCAGCATGCCTTCGATCATAAAGTCGGAGATCTTCGCGGCCTGACGGGTAAGCGCCATTTCCATGTCGGACTTTTCGTACTTGATCTTGTAGTAGATCTCCTGGGCATCCAATAAGTTACCCTTACCTACATAGTTTTCAAACCATTCGTAAATGCTCAGAGGCATTACGGAGCGGGAAGTAAGCAGCGCAAGCTTCTGGGGTTTGCCGTCGCAGATCTGCTCTACGATATCTTCCATGCGGTCGACTTCCACAGGATATTCCTCGTCAGCCAGCTTCAGCATTTCCACTCTGCCTACACGGCAGCCGCTTCTCTTGGAAAGCTGCTCGGCCACATAGCAGCCCTCGAGACCCGCAAGGATCGAGAAGCCGTTCTTGCCTACAATACCGGCAACGGGTTCAACGGAAATATTGGTATTGCCGCCCAGATAAGGCACGTCGCCATGGTAATGCTCGTCGGAATATACAATACCACCGTCAAAACCTGCAGCCTTCAGTGCCGCATAAACTCTTTTGGCGCGGTCTTGAAACTCGGCCTTACCAATTCGGATGGATTTATCAAATTTCGGTGCCTTCGCAAGAATATCTCCGATAATATTCGCCTGCTGGTTCCACTCTTTTAAATTAAACATAATATCACTCCTTCAACGAAATACACTTTGGCACTTTTCAGTATAGTCCACAAACAGGAGAAAGTCTTTGGACAATTCCTACTTAAATGTGGTATATTCCGATGTGTGTATTTTGCAAAGAAGGAGTGATAGACAGGTATGACGTTTATTAAGTTGCTTTTATGTTTTTTCGGTATTCTCCGGGTAAAACGCCCATTCTTTTTTTGAAAACGCGATAGAAAAACTTTGTATCGTCAAATCCGCATTTGTGCGCGATATCCGCAACATTCCAATCGGTAGTGGAAAGATAGTAACAGGCTTTTTCAATTCTGACCTTCTGGATCATGGTGCTGATGGTCATACCTGTGGCATCTCGGAAAATGCGGCCCAGATAATCGGGATGCAGAAAAACTTCTTTTGCCAGTTTATTTACAGATATGTGCGTCGCGTAATGTGCCTTTATGTAATCTGTGATATAGCTTACAACACGATTATTTTTATAATTCTTTGACGCCTCATTTTCCTTGCTGTCCAGACGGAAAATGGTGATAATGAGCTGCAGAAGATAGGCACGGATGATTTCGGTATATCCCTTTTCCTGCATCCGGTGTTCCAGATAGATTTTATTAAACAGTTCGCCAAATACGGTAAAATCTTTGCCCGTTACACTGTAAAAAGGAACGACTCCTCTGCTTTCCCCGAATAAGGAATAGAATACAAAGGATTTGTTAAGAGATTCTAAGGCCGTGTATCCTGTAAGGGACTCATCAAAAAATTCGGGTGTGAACATCAGATCATAACAGGAGAAGGGCTCCGTGGCATTTTCGTCCAGATAAAAAACATGCGGTGTATGCATATTCACGATGAACAGATCACCCCGTTTGGCCCGGTACCGCTTACCGCCTATTTCGTGAAATGCACTGCCGGAAACAATATAAACCACTTCAATGTAGTCATGTGTATGCCAGATGCCAATATAATCCGGATACTCGTCCGATAACTGGATATGTACGTTCTCGTTTGCCCGGAAAAAATCTTCCTTTTTTAGAATATCTATGGTTTTTTTAGGTGTACCCATAGCCGGCAGGCCTCCTTTGGAACATGCTACGTTGCGATACATAAATAGCAATGCATGTAAAACTACTTACTTATCCGAAATAATTATAACAAAGGATCTATTGAAATCAATCTTTTTTCAGAAACAGACAAGGATTTCTGTCCGTCAATCTTGCTTTTTACACAAAAAGGTATGCTTCTACCGGGGTGATACACCATGAAAATTGGATTTATTACAGTTCCACATTATTCTTCTCAGGACGTGACCTGCGGTAACCGCTATAACAACAAGTCGCTGGTCAAAATTAAGGAAGCGTATGCGTTTTTGAAAAGGAACAGTGCGACCTGACTATTTGCCTTGGTGACTTAACTGAAGTTCTAAAAAGTCGTATCATTTTTGCGTTAACGTCTAACGTGAGTATTCACTAAGATAAAAGTCCGATCCTGTGCATTCTCTTTTTAAGAGAATATCCCAGGATCGGGCTTTTATTTATCATTACTTGATCGTAAACTCCCGGTCAATGATATAGCGGATGTGCTCCAGACTCTCGGGGGTATACGTAAATTCACCGCTGTCGAACATGAAGACGGAACCAAAGAGCAGAGAACGAACCATCAGTGCCTTCCTGGCCCAAGTTTCATCGCTCAAATTGTATTTCTCCTTAACACGAAGCATGATCTTTTCGGTGATGGAGTTGATTTCGCCGTTCTTACGGTGGTAGAGATTGTTAAAACCCGAATTTTTCAACATGCGCTTTCTCTGTTTTATGATGTTCGTAAGATCCTCTGTTTTTTTATTTTTCGCTGGTAATGAACGGTTCTCGCAAAAACCAGCTTGGATTTACAGCCCAATAACACCCCCCGTATGAAAATACCCATAATTCACAATGCTGCTTTCTGCTGAGGATTTAGGTAGCGAGTAAAAAACCTCACAGTTAGCATTGCTAACTAAAATGGAAAAAATGTATGGTTAGCACTCTATAAAAATGTCAACAGGTTTATGGGAAAAATTATAAGAAAATTACAGATTATTACAATGTTTTTTATATTTGTTTGGGAAACTTAAAAATCCAAGCAAGCCGGCGATAGGGCAGAAACAAAAAAACACTTGGGGCGCTGTCCGTCGGACAGCGCCCCAGAATGGTTTATTCGAATTCGCCGGTCCATTCCGGATCCCAGGGGTAGTACATACGCATGACCTCGCCGCCCCGCTTGGAGGATTCCTCGGCGTAAATGCCGGGCAGTGTCATAGCAAGACCGGCTTTCAAACTGATGGGCGCGGGCTTACCGTTGACAATCGCATCCAGAAAATGGTCCATCATTGCAAAATCCATGCCGCCGTGACCGCCCGCAATGGCCTTTGGATTGTTCTCATAGCCGGGAGGTGTGGAGGAACCGTCGATCTCTTTCAGATTGACATCAAGCTCTTTATGAGAATTATAACGGATCACAGACTTATCGCACCGGTCAATCTGCTCCATATATCCCTGTGTGCCGAATACCCGATAGGCGTGATGGCCGATATCTGCTCTGCAATAGCCGTTGCGGAGCAAACGGATCACGACACCGGAATCGGTCTGGAACTGGGCACAGGACATGTCGTCTTTTGCGTGCCCCGCTGCAATGGCCAGCTCGTCCCGGCAGCCGGTACCGAAACAGGAGACTTTACGAAGCTCTTCGTTCAGGATGGTCAGCAGAGGACCAAGGGAGTGGGTGCAGTAGCGGATGGGACACAGCAGTTTCCGCCAATCGCCGTTTTCGTTGAGATGCACGGAAAAACTGCTGCCGGGAAGGCTCCAGTGGATGTACTCGGCTTCCATGTAGTAGGGTTCACCCAGAAGGCCCTTTTTATAGAAATCCTGCAGGAGGATGGTATATTTCCGCTCATTGGGATTGGAACCGACAGAAATAGTAGCCTTGGAGCGTTCCGCGGCTTTCCAGAGACTTTCTGCCTCCTTCAGATTTGCTACAACGGGAATATCGGTAAGAACATGTATGTTCTTATCCAATGCCTTTTCACAGAAGGCTGCGTGGACATCCGCGCCGGTCTCTACGATCACAATATCCAGCGCTGCCTTCTCCAGCATTTCGTCGTAATTCTCATAAAATTTTGCTTTGGGGAACATTTCAGACATGGGGGCTGAAGACAGCCATTGGGTCTGATACCAGTTGTGGGGCCTGAGGTCGCAGGCAGCAGCGAGGGTAACACAATCAAATTCCGCGGCAAGCTTGGCCATCTGTCGGCCTCTGTGTCCCAAACCGACAACACCGATTCTTAATTTTTTCATGGTTTTATACATCCTTTCTCAGCTTAGCTGCATCAATGCGATGGAAATAATGCTCAAGAGCATGCTTAGATAATGGAGTTTTGTGTATTTCTCTTTATAAAGGAAAACAGACACGGCATATCCAAGGAGCAGGCCAACAGCCTTGTTGACCGGAGTAAGGATCGACAGCGGCATCAACATGATCAGCGCCAGATTCAAAGCATTTTTAAAACCGTTTAACAAACCTGCACCGATGCCGTAGAGGCAACCTTGACGAAGGGTTTTCAGCATACTCTTTCTTTCCAATACTGCACCCATTATGAACAGGAACAGTGAGGCCCCGGTTAGGGTGATGATCATAAATTCGTTGCTGTGCTGGCCGTCAAACTGGGATTGCTGCATTTTTGATACCACAGTGATCAGACCGTTGCTAAGCAGTACGATCAATACGGATAGCAGCCATTTGGCGGAAACACTGCCACCATTTTCTTTCTGGCCACTCTTTTCACGGCGTGCGTAGCACATAAGAAGAACGGAGGCGATGGACAGCACAAGGGCAATGTAGGTAAATGCATTTGCGGCCTCATGCAAGAAGAATAGTCCATAAATGATTGGGACGATGAAGCTCATAGAGCAAATGGTCTGCGTGAGAAAATAATTGCCGGAACTGTGGGCCAAATATGCAAAGTAAAAACCGGCGGCATACAGAAGCGCATTTACCAGACCGTACCCCCAGATGCCGGAGACAAAATGCATGCCGTCCCGGTCGCTGATCAGGAAAAAAAGCATTGCAAAAAGGCAGATCACACCGTTGAACAGCATGCCGCCAGCACCGTATTTTCTGCCATACCGCCTTACCAGCATGGTTTCACCCTGATGCGCCAGCTGATGGGCAATCATATAAAGAGCTACCATATTTTCCTCCACGTTGCTTTGAATTTGACTTCATTATAGGACAGTACAATACAAGTTGGTATGGAAGAAAACCACACAAATCTGTAAAATATCCATATTTTCTTGACGAATCTGGATAACGGCAATATAATGAGGCCAAAGTGAGGTGCAGCTATGAGAGCAATCTGTAATTATCTCCCTCCGTCCTCCGAGAATAAGCCGATAGCTTATCACCATTTTGTTTACGAGGCGGATCTGTATAAGCTGGAACAGCCTTTTGTTCATGGAAGCTTCCACATGCATCTGGCGTATAAGGGGGAGGCCACCCTCTGTGTAGGGGATGAAAAATATCACCTGACACCCGGAACGCTGTTCATTACCTTTCCTTATCAGCAACATGAGATCCTTGATGATAAGGATTTTACCTACCTGTACATTACTTTCGATGGCCCCGAAGCCGGGAAGCTGCTTGAGCAGTTTGGCATCAGCAAGTCACGGATGGTGTTCAAGCGGTTTTCTCATATTTTGGATTTTTGGATGACATCCATTCGCCGGGCAAATCCCAACAATCTATCCATACTGACGGAAAGCGTATTACTTTATACCCTTTCATATATTGAGCAATCTGAGCGCAAAAAGGCATATCATGCAAGTCCGCAGGTGGATGCCATTGCCCAGTACATCCACAACAATTACACAGACCCTGAGTTGTCCATTACAAAACTTGCGGACATTTTTGGATTCAGCAAGAAATACCTGTCAGCGGTTTTCTCTAAAAATATGGAAATGAATTTTACGGACTATCTTTCCAAGGTTCGTATCGAACAGGCCATAGAATTGATGGGGAGGGAGAAACTCTCCGTGGCAGAACTGGCAGGAAGATGCGGTTTTTCGGATGCCTTCTATTTTTCAAAGGTATTCAAACGAATCACCGGGGTGTCCCCATCGAAATACGAAGCGTGAGCGCTATTATGAAACCCAAATACCATAAATCTTTATAACAAACCAAAAGGAGTTCAAAAATATGGATTATTTCAAAATTGGCGTTGTTGGTACCATACGTGGTAATACCTTTATAGAGATTCTACAGGCGCTGGGTGGTTCGGCACGGTTGTGGGCCGTCTGCGAATCAGATGCCGAAAAGGCCGCGCAGATCAAAGAAAAGATCCCGCAGGATGTTGCTGTGTATGGGTCTTATGACGAGTTCCTGGATTCCGGCATCGATGCGGTGATCCTGTGCAATTACTTCCATGAACATACAGCACTTGCCATTCAAGCGATGCAAAAGGGAATCCATGTGCTGAGTGATACCACAGCGGCACCGACCATGGGAGAATGTGTTGCCCTGTGCAGAGCCGCGGAGCAAACAAACGCAAAGTACATGCTGGGTGTAAACGGCTCGTTCAAGAAGTGCATCCAGTTTATCCGGAATCAGTATAACGAAGGCAAGCTGGGTAAGCTCTATTACGCGGAAGCGGAGTATCTGCATCCCAGTACCGACCGGTGGGATGATAATGATCCCCACTGGAGAAGACGGCTGCCGGGTACATACTATAACATGCACACCCTTGGCACATTGATGTATGCCACAAACGCGGTTCCCAAGAAGGTGACTGCCCGGGCAATTTATGACGAAGACAGCATAAAACGGCTTAACAAGCAGGTGGATCATATCGCCGCCTACTCCCTGTGCGAAATGGACAATGGTGCTGTGTACAACGTAACCGGCTGTGCCAACTTCGGTCCCACCAGCAAGTGGTTCCGTTTGATTGGCGAGCAGGGTGTCATGGAGACCAGACGCTATGACGAAACAACGGTGTACTTTGCTTCTGCAAAGGATCACTTCTTCCCAGACGAGCCGATTCCCCAGATCGAGGAATATCATCCCAGCTATGCAGATCTGCACATGGTTTCCGAAGAGGAGTTCAGCCAGTTTACTGAGGAACAGATGAAGCTGGGTCACAGCGGTATCGATTTTTGGATGATGATCAACTTTGTGAAGTATTTAAAGGGAGAATATGAACCCTTCTTCAACGTGTACCGTGCTGCGGCCCTCTCTGCTGCGGCGATTTTGGGATGGCGAAGCATCCTGAATCACTGCGCTGAGTATGAAATTCCGGACTTTTCCAAGGAAGAGCAGCGCAAGCTGTATGAAAATGATTTTCTGTCCCCCTTTGTTGAGAAAGACGATCCCAATTACATTTCCAGAGTTTTCCGGTAAACCCGAAATACCACGAATCGACACGGTTACGCGTCTACATTCTTGGAGGAGACCAATATGAAAAGAGCTTTGAAGATTGCACTGTGGGTGATATTGGCCGTGGTGGTGTTGGTGGTTGCTTTTGCGGGCAGTATGGTTTTGTATTCCAAGAACTATGCGCCTGAGGCGCAGCCGGAAACTGCCGTCAACGAAACCGGTCTGGTACAGGCCTTTGGAAAATCGCTTTACGATGCGCAGGGAAACCGTCTGCAGCTTAAGGGTATCAACGCGGGACAGATTCTGCTGCAGGAAGGCTGGATGAGCCCCTTTGCGCTAGAACCGCTGAAAAATGAGGACGGTTCCTATGTGAAGGATGCTGACGGAAATATCCAGTACCCGGAGTTTACGGAAGAGGAATTTCGCACTGCTTTAAAAAATAATCCCAATCTGCAGGAATATGCGCTGGAAGACCTTTTAAAGCTGTACTGGGATTGCTTCTTTACAGAGAAGGACTTCCGTATTATTAAGGAGGATCTTGGATTTAACACTATCCGTCTGCCCTTTTATTACTTAAATATTCTCAATGAGGATCTGAGCCTGAAAAGCGAAGAAGAGGCTTTTTCCTATCTGGATTGGTTCGTGGAAAATGCCGCGAAGAACGGCTTGTATGTGGTGCTGGATCTTCACGGCGCACCGGGCAGCCAGAGCGGTTATGAGCATTCCGGCTCCACCAAGGCGGCCGGTCTGTGGGACAGCAAAGAAAATGTGGCCGCGGCGGTGGCTCTTTGGGATTTTGTCTCCCAACACTATACTGAGACCCGTCCGGATCTGGGAGCATGGATCGCCACTTACGATCTGATGAACGAACCTACCTATGCATACAGGGGTGTTACCACCAGAGAATGCTGGGACGTATTCGATCAGATTTATGACACCATCCGGGAAAACGGAGATAATCATGTGATCACCATGGAGGCCTGCTGGGATTTCAGCAGGCTGCCGGACCCTGCTGACTACGGCTGGGAGAATGTGCAGTATGAGTATCACTGGTACAACTGGTTCTCGAATGTGCTGCCCTACGACCTGTTCTATGCCTATCAGGATCTTTCCAATATCGGCCGGGATTATGATGTGCCGGTGCTGATCGGTGAATTTACATTCTTTGAGGACCGGGACGCATGGCAAAAGGGGCTGGAACTCTTTGACCAGCGGGGATATTCCTGGACTATCTGGAATTACAAGACCACCGTTACCGGCTGGTGGACCTCTTCCTGGGGCGTTTATACCTGCCAACTGAAGTTCATTACCGAAAACGATGAGGTCAAGTGCAATGTTGCCACCTGTACCTATGATGAATTCGTAGCCGCCTGTGAAAAGACACGAACGGAAAACTGCGTCACCGGCACGCTCTATGAAGTGCTGAAAGCCTATCAGTAAGATACAATCATCCCGCTGTATGGTAAATGATCGTTTATACGAACAATCTATCAACACATACCGTGGGGCGGGGCCTTGGGCCCCCCGCCAGCAGTGCGGTATTTCGGCGGGAGCAAGCCCCCGCCCTACGAATTCTATCGAAAATTGCCGCAAGAACGACACCGCGCGGCCGCGAGTCTGACCGCCGCCGGTGGCGGATAAAGGGAAGGCGCAGCGTGTGTAGCGGTCAAAATTTCATGAGCATATAGCGAATAAGAAATTTTGGGCACCGCAAACGGACACAGGGAAGTAACGACAAGCGACGCACCATGCACGAATTGTCAGCGGGCACTGCCCGCTAAACGATCATTTGGAATTAACAAGATATAACAAAAGCCATCACAGGGTGCCTGTGATGGCTTTTGCTGTTTCGTTATGCGGCGTTGCGCCTGGTCTGCACCAGATCAAAGATCTTCTTTGCCAGAAAGCAGCCAAGGAAGGCAAAGGCGGTGCCCAGAATCACGGATGCCAGAACATCGGTGGGGTAGTGGACATACAGATACATCCGGGAAAAGGCGATCAGCACTGCCAGGATCATGGCAGGGATGCCCAGCTTGCGGTTGTGAACCGTCAGAGCCACGGCAGCTTCAAAGGAAGCGATGGTATGGCCGGAGGGAAAAGAAAAATCGTGGGGGGTGGCTACTAGCAGCGTGATGGTTTTGCCAAAATGCTGCAGTTGGTAATCATAGGGGCGAATTCTGCCAACCCAGGGTTTCAGGATCATGTTGCACACCACAACACCGATCAGCAAAGCAATGCCCATGCTCAGACCTGCTTTGCGGTACTTGGGAATCAGCAGAAGGACCACGGAAACAGCGATCCAGAAGATGCCCGCGTCACCCAGTAGGGTGATCAGCGGCATGATAAAATCCAAAAAACCGCACTGCAGATTGGCAGCGATCCAATCCAGAATGGGAAGGTCAAAGCGCTCAGCAAAGAAGCTTAAGATGTCCATGGATTATTCTCCCTTCGGCGTGTCAAACCGGGCCTGCAGAACCATAGGCTCCAGCACATAGGAATCGGCCAGAGAGATGGTACCGCTTGCAGTGGGAGCGAATACCAGCGACAAAGTCACATTGCCCTCTGCGTCGGTGGTTTCAGTGAACCAGCCGAGGAACTCCTTGCCTTCGGGAACAGTAACAGCAGGGGGGGTCAGGAAATTGGTGGAGGCATCGACCATGCCGCTTTCCAGCACTTCGTTATCCTGCATCCAGGTCAGCCGGACCTGCGTTAAAATTGCATGGATGTCCACGTTGGTCATGTTGTTAACAAGCCACTGACCGTCCTTGTTCTTTTCCAGGAACATGGTGGTGTTAACGGGGAAGGCCTTCAGAGAACCGTCGTTACGGTAGGTGTTCAGGGTGATCTGAATTCTGGCAGAGAACAGATCCTCGGTGTAACGGTGGTATTCGGAAACGGTGTAATCGGAGAAGTCATAGCGGGCATAACCCTTAAACCACAGCTCATTCTTGTCGATGGTCTTATAGATGGTGGATTTGGTATCAAAATGCTTATGCAAATTTGCGCCCTTTGCGCCGATCATGTGCTTGCAGTAAGCATAGGTGGCATCCACCAGCGCATCCTGCTCTGCTTTGGAGATCTTGGAAGCGTCGGTGCCGGTGAGCTGGCTTTCGGAGTAGGTGTTGGTTGCGTCATCATACTCCAGCGCAACAACAGCGCCGTTTTCGTCAATGACCATGACTTCGGGGGCAATCAGAAAACCCTTTGCGTACAATGTAGCGGTGCGTGTTCCGTGCATGCCTTCCGGCAGATATCCGTCAACCACGGAGGACGTGGTTTTGACCACATAGCTTTCGTCCAGAGGAACACCGTTGAGGGTGACGGTGCGGCCCGGCTGGGTCAAAATTGTCACATCCTCGTTACGTGTAAAAAAACCGGCTTCTACCTTGTCCAGATCCCACTGGGGAATCTCCAACTCGTCGGTGATGGGGTTCTGCATGGTGAAGGTGGCGACCTTTTCATCACCCAGCTTGACGATGTACTTCTGACCACCGGAAAGACCGGCGGAGGTTTTGGAGTAGGTCAGTTCACTTTCACCCACTTTTGCCTGCATATAGGCAACATAGGCATCCTTGCCTTCAAACTGTGTGCCTTCCAGACCGGCCATGTCATAGATCTTGCCCCAATCGGGATCGGCAAAAATTTCGTCAAAGATCTCCTGGCTGCGTTTATCCGGCTGGGAGGCTTCGTAGGTGGTCAGCCAATCGTTCAAAAGACCCAGACCGTAGTGGATGCCGTAGACAGCGGCGCCAATGAGCATCAGATACAGCAGATAGAAGATCACCGTACCTACCCGGATGCCCTTCTTTTTCTTCTCTTTTTTGGCCTTGGCGGGCTTGACGGGTGCGGATTTTGCTTCAGCAGCGGGGATCTCTACAGCCACCTGCTCCTGAGCGGCCAGTTCTTCATCCATGATTTGATCCGCGGTCAGTGTGGTGACGATCTTTTTCTGATGGTCAACCTTGGCTGCGCCTTTGTTTTCTGCTAAAAATTTACCTTGATACATAATCAGTCCTCACTTTCCGGGCGTACCATGAAGAAGTTAGGCATTCTTCTGGGCTCCTTCTGGAGCAGGGAGTAGTTGTTGATCATGGAAACCTTGCCGGTTTCATGGTCACGGTACAGCATTACGGTGGAAGAACCGCCGTCCAGATTGCAGGCATTGACCGCGCCGTATTCCACCATGATATCGATCAGGTCCGCATAGGTACCGCCCAAGGAGCTTGCCTGACGGCCGTCGATGCACAGGAAGATCACAGCACCGTCAGCACGCTGACCGATAGCGGTACGGGGATTCAAACCGGAGTTAACGCTGTAGGCTTCTTCGTTGATCATGCCGTTCATGATCAGCACAGGGCCAAACTCACAGCCGTCGCGGATATTCAAGTCCATTGCTTTGGTAGCGGTCATGGATTGGGCCACCACCAGAACATTATCCTTGTTGAAGCCCACAAAACCCTTCTGGGGAACCATGTCATGATGACCGTTGAAAACCACTTCGCCACCGGCCACCACCAGACCGCAGGGAACGCTGCCAACGATAGGATCGGCAGTGCCGTCGTCAAAGAATGCACCGGCATTGATAGCGGCGATGGCACCCTCGTTTTCGATGGCCTGGGTAATGCGCACACCGGGAATGTCGTGGGAGTAATGTTTGGTGGAGGTTGCCTGATAGACACGGCTGGGATCCCGGATGACCATTACATAGGCATTGTAGGTATCACCGGAAATGTAGTCCAGCTTAATGCCGTCGGGGTGGCCTTCCCATTCATCCACGTTGCTGTCAACGGCACTGTTCAGATCGATCTTCACCAGCGTATCGTCGGACATTTCAGCGGGCAGGGTAGCATCTACGGCCTTTTCGATCTCAGCTACCTTTTCTTCACCCAGGAAGATTGCGGGGAACCATTTCATGCCGCTGGATTCCCGCATGGACATGGTCAGCCGGTCACGGGCATTGGGGGAAGGACCGTTGAAGATCATATTACACATCAAATAGGCAGCCACAACGGCGATGATGATCACGGTGAATACCAGCAGGAAGAACCGCCGGACGATACACCAGAAGATCTGCCAGCCGGTGCGCTTTTCGCAATTTTTTCTCATAGTTTCAGCCTCTTATTTCTTGGAAAATGTTTTGCTCAATCTCCGCTTTGGGGTTTTACCATGAAGAATGTGGGCATTCTTCTGGGTTCTTCTTGAAGCAGAGAGTAATTGTTGACCATGGAAACCTTGCCGGTTTCAGGATCCCGGTAGAGCATAACGGTAGAAGATCCGCCGTCCAGGTTACAGGCGTTCACGGCACCGTACTCCACCATAATATCGATGAGATCCGCATAAGTGGCACCCAGAGAGCTGGCCTGACGGCCGTCGATACACAGGAAGATCACAGCACCGTCCGCACGCTGGCCAATGGCGGTACGGGGGTTCAAACCGGAGTTGACACTGTAGGCTTCTTCGTTGATCTGACCGTTCATGATCAGTACAGGGCCAAACTCACAGCCATCGCGGATATTCAGATCCATTGCCTTGGTAGCAGTCATGGATTGGGCGACCACCAGAACATTGTCTTCGTTGAAGCCCACAAAACCCTTCTGGGGAACCATATCGCGGTGGTCATTAAAAACCACATTGCCCCCCGCAATGACCAGACCGGCGGGGACACGGCCTGTAAGGTGGGACTGAGGGGTATTGGAGGCATCGAAAAAAGCACCGGCATTGATGGCGGCTACGGCGCCCTCCTGCTCGATCTTGTTGGTGATGCGCTCACCGGGAATGTCGTAGGAAAAGGGCAGGTGGGAGGTGGCTTGATAGACACGGCTGGGGTCCCGGATGACCATCACATAGGCATTGTAGGTGTCGCCGGTGATGTATTCCAGACGAATACCGTCTGGGTGACCCTCCCATTCGTCTACATTGCCGTCCACCGCACTGCCAAAATCAATGTTGACCAGCGTATCGTCGGAAACATCGGCAGGCAGCGTTGCGTCTACGGCTTTCTCAATTTCTGCAACTTTTTCTTCACCGATGAAGAGGGCGGGGAACCATTTCATGCCGCTGGATTCCCGCATGGACATGGTCAGCCGGTCCCGGGCATTGGGGGAGGGGCCGTTGAAGATCAGATTGCACATCATGTAAAGACCCACAACGGCGATGATAATGACGGTAAATACCAGCAGGAAGAACCGCCTTACAATGCACCAGAAGATACTCCAGCCGCTGCGCTTTTCGGGTTTGCTTCTCATAGTTTCAGCCTCTTATTGCTTAGAAGTTTTTGCAGAGAAGACCCAGCGCTGCTGGATCGCATAGCTGACAAAATACAGTACGGTCATGACCAGCGCATACAGCAGCGTGCGCAACCCGGTGGCACTGTCGGGAATGTTCAGAATCGCATAGACACCCTGGGTCAGCAGGACCTGGGCAGCCATCTGGGGGAGCACCAGTGCATAATATCGGGCAATAGCTCTGCCAAGAGAAACCTGCGAGTTAAATACTAGCTTGTAATTCATGAAGAAATTAAACAGGGAGGAGAACAACCGGGCGCAGACGGTGCAGAATACGGTTAGCCGTATGCCTTCCAGGGGCATCATAAAAAACGAAAGAATTCTGGTGCCATTTGGGATGTTTTCTACTAAGGCCCGACCGTTGAGCAATGCAGAGAGCAGCGCGAACATGCCGTTATCCACCACAGCACTGATAATAGAGGACGCGGTGTAGCGGAAGAAATGCTTCAGAATCAGCCTGTAGATCCGCCAGGAGTCCTTGATGGCGTGGAAGTGGGAGGACTTGTTCTCCTCTATGTACACAGTACGGATCTTGACTTCATCAAAAGCGATGCCGTAGTCCTTCATGGCCAGCAGCATGTTGGTTTCGTATTCAAACCGGTCACCGTAGATGGTAATGAGGGTTTTGATATCCTCGGTGGGGATGGCCCGCAGACCGGTCTGGGTATCGGAAATGGTCATACCCACGAAAATCTTGAACACACCGGATGTGATCCGGTTGCCCATGCGGCTTCTGGGAGGAACATGGGGCAGGCTGAAGTCCCGGACACCCAGAACAAGCTTCCCGGTTTCCATCATATGCAGGGCGCAGTTGCGGGTATCCTCCGGATGGTGCTGATTGTCGCCATCCACAGTGACAACACCCACAGCATCGGGGCGGTTTTCCAGGAACCATGCGAATGCGGTTTTCAGCGCAGCGCCCTTGCCCCGGTTCACCGGGTGGTGCAGCAGGTGGATCTCGGGATGCTGGGCGGCCGCATCTTCAAAGTAGTGCAGGTTTTCCGGCTTGGAGCCGTCGTTAACGAGAATGATATCGGTGAAGCCGTACTCCAGAAGACCGTCAATGACCGCTACCAGCTTGTCATCGGGATCCAGAGAGGGCAGCACCACGGAAATCTTGGATAGATCGTTCATAGGATCGCCTTCCTTATATTCTTGCGGCAAAGAATATTGCCGCGAAATAGTCCATACGAGGGTACTCTATTATAGCATAAAAGGTTTCAATTTGAAAGACCTTTTTCGACTTTTTCCAAGAATTGACGCAAAAAAGCCGCCCCGTTTCTACGGGGCGTCTGCAAATGTTGCGTTAGTCTACACAAACAGTACCGTCTTCCTTGATGGTTACGGACATGCCGTCTTTGACATAGTCCAGGAATTCGTCACCCAGAGAATCCACAACAGGCATATTCACACCGTCCAGCCATACGGAGGCTAAGATAGCACCGGCAGCAGCCAGAGAGTCAATGGGCTTAGAAAACAGCATGCATGCAGGCTGGCGCTCCATGGCGCAGGCGCAGTACAGCACCAGACCGCCGGTGGTGGAACCAATGGTCTGGGGCAGACACAGAGCCATGCCGCACATAGGCTTATTGTACAGATCGGGGTTATTCTGGTCACCGCAGGTGGCCTTCTTGTCACCGAACTGCAGGGCGCCCTGGAAAGAAGCCAGAGTGTTCAGACCACCGTGGGATACCACAGCGGGAGCGGTAACGGTACCGGGAGCGACGACGCGGCCTTTAAATTCCTTCATATCAGTTACCTCCCTTGGTGATCTTGACGAGGATCTCGTCCTCGGTGTAGTAACGGGCTGTGGTGTAGGTGCGCAGCTTGTTGGAGGAAGTCATGACGGGCATGGACTTGCACAGGGGATTGTTCATGTACATCAGCGGGCAGATGGAGGACAGGACGATGCCCATCTTGGTCAGACGCTGATAGTAGTCGGTCTTTTCAAATTCCTTCCGGACAGCGGGAGCAGTGGTAAAGACGGTGGGAACCAGAACCTTGGCATTGCCGGCTTCTGCCAGACCCTTTTCCACACGCTCGGTCCAGTCGATGAGCTGCTGCATGGACATGTGGGGGCAGCCAACGAAACACAGCTTGGGCTGCGCGTCGGGATTCTTCCACATAACGGGGTAGTTTGCCTTGACCCGCTCCAGCTCGGCATCGTCGATGACATAGACCTTGGCACCTTCGGCAACCAGACCGGCACCCAGCTCCTTGGCTTCGGGGGTCAGATGCTCAATGTGGTACAGGCCCACAGCACCGTTGGATGCGGTAGCGGCACCGAAGTCTTTCAGATAAGTGCAGACCTCGTCGGTCAGCTCGGTGCCCAGCCACTCGTTCATGCCGGTGATGAAAGGAACATCCTCCATGACCTTCATGCCGATGGCGCTGCCCAGAAGCTGAGCTTCCGGCTTCTTGGTGGTCTTCACCTGAACGATCCAGGTGGCCTTGCGGCCTTCATCGGTCAACAGACCGAAGTTGGGAACGAAACCGGCGATGGAACCCATGATGTCCATGATACCGGAGTTGCGGTTGCAGCGGGCACCCAGCACAGAGTTGGCATATACAACGGCGGAGGACTCTGCCCAGCTGAGGATCTCGCCTTTCTTAGGCTTGTTGGCAACCTGGTCTAAGTAGCAGGCGCAGGTAAAGGCATCCTCGTTCATCAGACCCAGCTTCTCAAGCTGCTGTTCGTAGCTTTCCTGCTTGGTGTACATGAACATGTTGAAGACCAGCTTCTGCAGCAGGTTGGCGGGGACATTCTTATCCACGGGACGGGGGTCCACGGAGAACTTCTGCTGAGAGATGGCACCGGCATCGATGAGCTTCTGCATCAAATCAAAGACGGGACCCATCATCTTCAGACCAAAAGAGGTGACCAGATGGTTGTATTCGGAGGTAACAGGAACCATCTTGTCAGCGCCGAAGGTTTCGCCGTACATGACCAGGGTCTTCATGACCTTGGCCATGGTCTCGCCTTTTTCGCCGTTCAAAATGGCCTGTTGTTCATCGGTTAAATACATAATATCGCTCCTTTTATTCATAGATACGATTTGCGAGATAAGAGTGATATCTCATATCTTATATCTTCTTATCTTATATCTTCATACAGGTGTCCCATGCGCCCCAGATGACGGTACGCAGGTTGCCAACCTTGGCGGCATCGCCGATAATGTGGACATGCTTGGACTTTTCGGCGATGGGCGCGCTCTTGTAGCCGACAGAGAGAATGACGGAATCGGTGGGGATCTCCACAACAGTGCCGTCCTTCTTGGCAACGATTACAACACCGTCCTTGATTTCCTTGACACCGGTTTCCAGATAGACAGGAACCTTGTTGGCTTCAAAGAAGTCCCGCAGGAAGGAGGTGTTGGCCAGGCAGATGCCGGGGGTGACGATCAGATCGTCCATCATTTCCGCGATGGTAGGCTTCTTGCCCTGCAAATACAGCTCGTAAGCAATTTCACAGCCTGTCAGACCGCCGCCGATGATGGTCACATTCTCGCCGACCTGTTCCTTGCCCAGCAGGAAATCTACAGCCGCAATGGCTTTTTCGACACCGGGAACGGGGATCCGGTTGGCCTTGGAGCCGGTGGCGACGATCACCTCGTCAGCGCCCAGAGCGGCAATGTCTTTGACCTCGGTGTTCAGCTTGATTTCAATGGGATACTTGGTCAGCTCCCGCTTGTACCATGTGATCAGCGCCTTGTCCTTTTCCTTGAAAGAGGGGGCAGCCGCGGCAATGAACACACCGCCCAGCTCGCCGGACTTTTCATACAATGTGACCTTGTGGCCACGCTTGGCACAGACCAGAGCGGATTCCATACCGCCGATACCGCCGCCGATGACAGCGATGTTCTTGACCTTCTTGGCAGGCTTGATGTAGTGCTTCTTAGACTGCATGGTCTCCGCGTTCAGTGCGCAGCGGGCCAGACCCATGGTGTCGGTCAGATCCTGGGTGTTGTAGTGACCCTTGGAGGAAGAGAAGTTGAAGCAGCCGCTGTGGCAGCAGATGCAGGGACGGATGTCTTCCAGGCGCTCCTCAATCAGCTTGGTGATCCATTCGGGGTCAGGCAGGAACTGACGGGCAACGCCCATGCCGTCGATCTTACCGGCAGCAATGGCCTCGGCAGCCACATCCGGTTCCATACGGCCGGCGCAGACCACAGGGATATCTACGAACTGCTTGATGTGTGCCACATCCTCCAGGTTGCAGTTCTGGGGCATGTACATAGGCGGATGTGCCCAGTACCAGCTATCGTAAGTACCGTTGTCGGCATTGAGCATATCGTAGCCGGCATCCTGCAGGTACTTGGCGGCACGCTCGGATTCGGCCATGTCACGGCCCATTTCGGGGGCATCCTCACCGGGAACGATACCCTTGGCAAAGCCCTTCAGCTTGGATTCAACGGAGTAGCGCAGGGATACGGGGAAATCATCGCCGCAGGCTTCCTTAATGGCATGAACCACTTCCGCGGCAAAGCGGTAACGGTTTTCAAAGCTGCCGCCGTATTCGTCAGTACGCTTGTTGAAGAACTCGATGGCGAACTGGTCCAGCAGATAGCCTTCATGAACGGCATGGACTTCCACACCGTCGACACCGGCATCTTTGCACAGCTTGGCGGTCTTGGCGAAGGCTTCAATGATCTCGTGGATCTGCTCCTTGGTCATTTCGGGGCAGATGATGTCCGGGGCCCAACGGGCAGGCTGTGCGCTGGGAGATGCCAGCTCGTGGCTGGTGTCAAGAATGGGTTTTACGATAGCACGGGTGATCTTGTTCTTATGCAGAGGACCTACCAGCTCGGTAATGGCCCAGCTGCGGCCCATGCCGGCAGTGAGCTGAACAAACAGCTTGGCACCGGTCTTGTGGATCTCATCCATAAAGACCTTCAGCTCTTCGAACATCTTGGGATTCTGCCACAGCCACTTGCCCCAGAAGGTATCCCGCAGGGGTGCGATACCGGGGATGATCAGGCCTACATTGTTCCGGGCCCGCTCCAGAAACAGCTTGGCCGCTTCCTTGTCAAAGCCGCAGCCGGTGAGCTCGAACCAGCCAAAGAGGGAAGTGCCGCCCATGGGACACATGACGATGCGGTTCTTGATCTCCACATTGCCGATCTTCCATGGGGTAAATAAGGCTTCGTATTTTGTGTCCATACTTACTGACTCCTTTGGAATGTATTTGGTTTTCCTATAAATATAATTATATCGATTAGACAGTATTTGTCAAGGAAAGACAGATGTTTTCGGTGCTTGCGATTTGGCCTTTTTGGAGGTATAATGATTTCAAAGAAAGGGGAGATCCTTTGTGAAGATGAACCAAATCGGAAAAATCGCAGGCGGTCAGGATGGCGCTATTTGGAATCATTTGCTGTTTCGGTTTGACGAGAAAGGCAACTGCCGTGTCTTCGAGCTGGATACGCTGGAAGAAACAGCGCAATTTCAGTTGGATGGTACAGACGAATGGATGCCCCACAGCAACGCGGTGATGTTCGGCTGCGAGTATTTTGCGCCGGAGGATGAATTCCCGCTGCTGTACACCAATGTCTACAATACCTATTCTGAGGAGAAAGACCGCCGGGAGGGTGTTTGCTGCGTCTACCGCATTACCCGGCAGGAGAATTCTTTCCGGGGTCAGCTTGTGCAGACAATTACCGTTGGTTTTACAAAGGACGAAAGCCTGTGGCGCAGCAAAGACGGCGACCTTCGGCCCTACGGCAATTTTGTCATTGATCGGGAAAAGGGAATCTATTACGGTTTTACCATGCGGGACGCATCGCAAACAACACCGTACTTTGCATTCAAATTGCCTAAGCTGTCACAAGGCAGAAGTGTTATACTGACAAAGGAGGATATCCTCTTCTGCTTTGATTGTCCCTATCATTGGCTGCTGCAGGGTGCTTGTACTTACAAAGGTAAGATATTCTCTTTGGAGGGATATCGGGACGATACGCAGTACCGCCCTGCACTGCGTATCATTGATACCGAAAAACAGGAGCAGCTTTGCTGTGCGTATTTGATTCATTATGGCCTCGTCCATGAACCGGAGTTTATCGATTTCTGGGATGATGTTTGCTACTATGCCGATGCCCATGGAAACCTGTACAGAATTGAGGAAATAGACTATGTTTGATACTGCCATTATCGGTACCGGCCCTGCCGGTATCTCCGCGGCGCTGACCTTGCGCTCGCTGAAAAAGAAGATCATTTTATTTGGCTCTCAGAAGCTTTCCCAAAAGATCCGGGTGGCGGAGCGGATTCGGAATTATCCCGGTCTTCCCGGTGTTTCCGGTATGCAGATGCAGGAAGCCTTTTTGGATCAGCTGCAAAAAATGGAGATCCCTATTACTGACAAGACCGTCACAGGTATCTACAACATGGGAACTCACTACGGAATCCTCTGCGATCAGGAAATGTTTGAAGCCAGGACAGTCATTCTGGCCACCGGTGTGGAAGCAGTGAAGCCTATTCCCGGGGAACTGGAATTTGTGGGCCGGGGCGTCAGCTACTGTGCCACCTGCGACGGATTCCTTTACAAGGGTAAAACCATCGGTGTCCTTTGTACCACCAAGGACTTGGAGCATGAGATCGAATATCTGGCTTCTCTGGCGGAAAAAGTCTATCTGATCCCTCTTTACAAGGATGTCGCTGTAAAAGCGGGAAATGTGGAAATCATTCAGCGCAAGCCTGCTGCCATCGAAGGCAGCATGAAGGTGGAGAAGTTGGCTTTTGAAGACAGGGAAGTGGCAGTGGACGGCATATTTATGCTGAAGCAGGCGGTTGCGCCTTCTGTTCTGCTCTATGGACTGGAAACTGCGGATGGACACATCCTTGTAGACAGAGCATGTAAGACCAATCTGCCCGGCTGCTTTGCCGCCGGTGATTGCACCGGTCGGCCCTATCAGTATGTAAAAGCTGCCGGCGAGGGCAATGTCGCCGCCCACAGCGCGGTAGAATATCTGGCCCAAGGATAACTACAATACAATCCATCTTTTAGGAGGAAGCCGGAAATGCAGACCAGACGGGTTGTGGTTTTACCATATGATGCCCAGTGGAAATCAGATTTTGAAAGCATTCGGCAAGAAATAGCTGCAGCCATTGGGGATCTGATCGTTGGCATTGAACATGTAGGGAGCACCTCGGTGGAGGGCCTCTCTGCCAAGCCTTGTATCGATATCGATGTTATTATCAAGGACGAATCCGTTTTTGATTCGGTTGTTGCCGGATTGCAAAGGATTGGATATATCCATGAGGGAAACCTTGGGATTGAGGGCAGGGAGGCTTTTCGGTACATAGACAAACCGCATTTGCAGAACCACCACCTATATGTCTGTCCAATGGGATCCAGGGAGCTGCACCGCCATATCACATTCCGGAATTTTTTGAGAAACCACCCGGAGGCAGTGAAAGAATACAGCGCGGTCAAGGAAAAAGCTGCCCGTTTGTATCCCAATGATATCGGTAAGTATATGGCGCATAAATCAACCTGCATTGAACAGCTGTACATCCTTTGTGGTCTGGCGTGACGATCATCCAAAACAAAGGGTATAAAAAGGAGCTGTTGCGTTAAGCAACAGCTCCTTAGGCTATCAAAAAACAGAAATTCTGCAACTATACTGTAGGGGCGATTCATGAATCGCCCGCCCACAATTGCGGTGCAATTGTGGGATTTCCGCAGAAAATAAGAGAATAATCGCCGCTGACGATGTGATTTTGTTCGCAAAAACACCGGGCGCATCGTGATGCGCCCCTACGATATGGACCGGCCGATATACGTCAAATGACACTTCTTTGACACGCTGAGGAGCTGTTGCGTTAAGCAACAGCTCCTCTCACGTAATCGAGCTATTTCTTTAAGAAGGTTAGGGTTTCTTTGGGTTTTAGGGAAATTGCAAATGCGTTTCCCTGCAGTGGCTCACCAAAAATATCACAATACTGTCCAGGAGGAAGGATTAACCTGTCTTCCGCGTATGCATCCGCGGTATTCAGAACTGTGTAAAACCGCTCTCCGGCATCGCCATCTAATTGTGTTGTCAGAAGAACACTTTTTTCCTGCTTATCACTGTGTTCCAATGTAATTTCACCGGAAACTCCGGCAGAATGCAAAATCTGTTTTAAAGTTTTCCGGATCTCCAGACAGCCACTGGCTCCATAAGCACCGAATACCGGTGCGGCAAAGTAATACCCGGTTCCCTTTCCAAAACGATTTTCTGTCCATACTGGGGTGCCGTTCCACTGGGCAAGGCATGATGCGCTGGTTAGATAGGGAACACAGTGCATTTTCCCGGATTCAATCCCCACAGCGGATATGGTTTCCTGTCCGTATGCCATGGCAACGTCCATATCCTCAATTCCAAGAACCGGTTCCAGTCCGTTATCCCGCATATCATAGTAACATATGCCGTCGGGTTTCTTGCTGCCCACCAGGTAATCTGCTATGAGGATTCCTCCATTTTGTACAAACCGGCTGATCGCTGCCACCGTTTCCGGATTCAGAATATAGGAGCAGGGCAGAATCAAAACCTTGTACTGAGAAAGTCTGTGGATATACATCTCGTTGATATAGTCACCATTGATATGAAGATCCTCCAGCAGGGTTTGGGCACCTTGATAATCCTCCCGGTACACATCTGCCATTGCGTCGGCATTCATCAGATTGTTGATCTCGTAGGAGGTGTAAATGGCAACCTGTGACTTTCTCTGCAGTTTTTGCAGAAATCCACTGTTTTCTGCCAAGGCCCGGGTCATAGCACCACCGGCCTCTGCACGGTAGGTTACCCGCCCGCTTTTCAGTACCATGCCAAAATCGCCGCCCTCTGTATCAGACATTCGGGGACGGTAGCACCAGTACATCGCGCCAGACGCGCCGTTGGCGGCACGCTGCAGCATAACACTTTGCACTTCCTCGTAGCTGGGGACGCTGGGTGTCTTGGCAAAGGCTACGGCACCACCCCTGCATTCCACCACAAATACACTTTTTCCCTGTGCTTTTGCTATGCTGTCGGCGGCCCACATGACCCGGGAAGCACTTCTGTCGGGCCGTTGGAAACTGCTGACACCGATGATATCACCGCAGCTGCCCACCTGCCAGGGATCGCAGTACCAATCTCCGGAGAAATTATAATTGAGTTCCACGATGGTGGGTTGATCTGCTCCGTTTTCCTTCAGGATCCTGTCAACCTTCCGGATATGTGAGCAGAAATTGCTGCAGAGGAAGCTTCTCCAGTCTGCCCAGGACGCGTAACCTCCCAACTGCCTGCTATAGCCTCTCGGTGGTTTCACAGCAGCGAAGTCGGTAAAGTCCGAAGGTCCTTCTGTAGACCATGCGGCATTCAGCGCGTCGACTGTATGGTATTTATTTTCCAACCATTTTCGAAACCGGTTTACCGTATGCTCACAGTAACAAAGCAGATCGTTGCTGCCAGCCCGGAACAAGGCGGGTTCTCCCCAGATCACAAAACCCCCAATCCGCGCATCCCCGGCAAAATGCTTTGCCAACTCGTTCAAATAACGCTCTGCGTATTGTTCATATACCGGATGATCCAAGCAGGGCGTGGTGTACAGACTATCCTGCGTTTTGCCGCCTGCAGAATCCACATATTCGCCACCCTGACATTTTTCCATAAGCCACCGGGGTGAGTAGTAACCCACGCTGTTTGCTGTGGCAATGTTAATGATCGGAATGATATCATTCTCTGCCGCACAGTGAACCATGGCATCGATCTTGGAAAAATCAAAAACGCCTTCCTGTGCCTCTACATCATGCCACTCTGAAAAACCGTGTACGCAGTTAAACCCCAAACGTTTCATATTGGCAAAATCCTGGGGCCACTGGCTTACATCCACACAGAGTGTTCGACAAAAGGGGGCATACATGGTGCCGCCTAAGAAGCTGTCCGCAATTTTCTTTGCCATGGGAAACCTCCTGTTTGCTTAATTTTCTCCATTATAACACGTTTATGGATGATTCTTTCTGATGTTTCTTGCGAAAAATCCACCTGAAATATAAAAATATACACTTTTCTTGACAGATTCGATTTAAAAGAGTAGAATAATTATAAAAAAGGACACTTTGAGACATATGGATATCATACTTCCACGGGTGCTGCAATGCAGCAGGTTTATTGTCAAAAGCAACACCGCACAGCGGCGCATCGTCAAGGATTATGAATTTGATTACTATGTAGGCAAAACAAGGGATATCCGTATTGACGGTATCGCCTATAAAGTGCTGCCCGGAACTTTGGTTTTCCGCAGGCCGGGACAGATCACAGAGGGCTTTGGGGATTATGATTGCTATATCCTGTCTGTGGATTTTGAGAAAAACAACCGCTATACACCCCAATCTTTCGTTCGCCACAGAAAGGATGCACCCCAAAGCAGCAATGCCGCGCCGTTTCTGGCGGATTTCCCCACTGTACACATTCCCCATCTGCACAGTGAAATCCGGGAGCTGTATGAGCTGCTTGCCGGTTGCTCCTACCCCAATTTGGTGCAGCCTGCGCTTCAAGAACGGTATATGGAGGAATTGCTGTTTCTGCTGCTGAGCTGCGCGAAACATTTCCAACGAGGAATGGCTGCGTGCAGACAACCGGTAAAGGCCTATGTGCCGCAAGTGTGCAGTTACATCAACAGGCATTACAGGGAGAAAATTACGACAGAGCAGTTGGGTGCGTATGTATCTCTGAATCGAAACTATCTGATACGTATCTTCAAGCAGCGGTTAAATATGACACCAAACGAATATATCCAGGAAACACGTTTGTTTTATGCCCGGGAACTGCTGTTGAACTCTCAGCTATCAATGCAAGAGATAGCGGACGCCTGCGGTTTCCGATCCTGCGCGTATTTTTCTAAGGTATTTAAGGCACGTATTCAAACGACTCCCTCCGAATACCGTAAAAATATGATCACCGCCATCTCACGATAAAGATAACGCCCGGCCAATGGCCGGGCAGTTGGTTTATTCAAAGGTTACAGTGATAATATCCGTGTCCAGAATGTCTCCCCAAGTATCGCTGTTGAAGACCGTAAATCTTAGCTCCAATTCTTTGATATCGGTAATGTCGTTATCCTCTAAGTCGGATTGCAGAAAAGTAATGGTATCATAGGCTTTCTTGCCAGCGGCAATGTCACAGGAGAACATGGGCGCAACCATGAAACCGTCAATGGAAACATCCCTTGCCTGAATGGTAATATTTGCATCGGTGTTGTTCTCGGCATATACATATACATCCGACCCCCAGAAGCTGTCGTCGCTGTTCAGCTTTTGCACTACGATCTTGATACCGCCCTCGTCGCAAACCGTAAAACCGCTGTCGTTATAGGTCTGCACATGATCCGAGGCGGAAGTGTTCAGCGTGATGATGTCGGAACGCGTAATATCCTCCCAACTGTCGCTGTCAAAAATATTCAGATAGAATTCGATGCTGGCAATGGTGGAGATTTGGGCGGTTTCCAACTGGGAATTCATAAAGGCAATGGTATCGTTTGCTTTCTTTCCGGCAGCTACATCGCAGGAAAACATGGGATCCATCATCAGACCGTTGACGGAGCAGTTTCTTGTCTGCACTGTGATGTTTTGGTCGGAACCGTTTTCTACCAGAACCTTGACGGCAGGTCCGAAGAAGTCATCGCCGGAAAGCCTCTTTACGGTGACCTTGATGCCATCTTTGTCAAAGATCACCTGCTCGTCCAGAGTGACTTCTGCTGCGAAATGGCCTGTGGTTTCTGTGGTGCTGTTGGATTGCGCGGGTGTGGTTGCTTGGGTGTTCACGGGCAACCGGTCATTTTCGGTTGACGGTGCATCGGAACAGGCAGATAATGCCAGCGCCAGTATCAGGAATAAAATGATAGCTTTGTATTTTTTCATGGAAATAACCACCTTTCGAATATCATTATACTCAATATATTAAGTATAGTCAAGAGATTGAGTGTGATAATATTTAAGTGGTGATTAGTATGATCAGTTATCAGCCTTTTTATGAGACTCTTTACAAAAAAGGAATTACAGAATACCATTTGATCTTCAAAGAAGGTTTTTCTGCCAATACGATACACAGAATCAAAAAGGGAGAGGCCATCAGCACAAAAACATTGGATGCCCTTTGCTATACATTGGATTGTAAGGTAGAAGATATTATTCAATTTGTCAAAGAGTAACGCCCGGCTGAATAGCCGGGCGTTTGGTGTTTTACTTGGTGGGTTTCTTGATGTGGTTAAGCTGCTTGTTCAGACCCAGCAGCTGCTCCTTGGTTAAGGTAGCGCCAACCATACCGATCATGGAGCTGGCACGGAGCAATGTGAAACCGTCCAGCATCTTCATTACATTGCCGTCCAGCTTCATCTTGGCACCCTTGCCGCCCATGGGGCTGGCCTTGCCTTCCTTCTGATTCTTCTTCATGCTGCGCATAATGATGGCAGCAAACTCCAGCAAGACGATCTTGCCACGGACGGTCTTCATGATCTCGCCCATGGTATCGTTAAGGCTGAAGTAGCCCTTACGGGTGGTCACATCGAACCAGTTGAGGATGGCACCCTTTTCCTTCAGCACATAGTCCTCGTTGAACTTGTCCACCTTGCGGATGTGGCTTTCGTCACGCAGGTCGCCGGCGATGGCGGTAATGGTGGTCTGGCCTACATTGGGAACATCAAAGTAGAAGAAGTGGTCGGCAGCCTTGACCTTGCCGATGCTTTCACCGTTGACCAGCAGCTCCACGGTGTCCTGATTGGAGTAGACGGTGACCTTGGTCACATCCTCCACGCGGTCAACATAGCGCTTGCCGCAGATATGGACGAAAGGCTCGTCAGACAGCCATGCCTTGTAGGCATAGAAGGCATCCTTTTTGTAGCTGCGGTCAAAGGTCATCAGACCCTTGTGGTTCTGACCGTTTTCACCGCCCTCGTTACGGGCATCGGCGCCGAAGTCAAACATGTTCCAAACATGAGTGACCCACAGGTAGGGACGGGTGAACAGCTGCTTGATCAGCTCCTCGTGGTAGTAAGCCTGGTATTCCTCGGTGTAGTCGCCCTGACGAGGCTCAGAGGTGTGCCAGTTCAGCGCCTCACAGCCGTACTCAGAAACGCCGATGGGCTGGTTGGGGTAGGCGGCATGGAAATCGTCAAACCAGGGGCCGTTCATGTCGGTGGTGCCGCCGTACCAGCCGAAGTAGTGGTTATAAGACACAGTATCCGGAATATGGACATAGGCTTCGTTCTTGTCACACATGGACACCACAGCCATGGTGGTCAGACGGGTCTTGTCCATCTCATGGGCCAGATCATTCAAAATGTGATGGTTTTCCAGCAGGTCGGGATCGTTCGCACCGCCCATGGTGATCTCATTGGAAAGACCCCAGACAACGATGGAGGGGTGGTTGTAGTTCTGGGTGATCAGTTCCTTCATCTGGGAAACGGTGTTTTCCCGGCCACCGGGCATATGGCGGGAGATGTAGGGAATCTCTGCCCAAACCACCTGGCCGTATTCGTCACACAGGTCGTAGAAATACTGGTCATGCTGATAGTGGGCAAGGCGGATGGTGGTAGCGCCCACCTCGCAGATCAGCTCCATATCTTCCTTGTGATGCTCGGGCAGCAATGCGTTACCGAAGCCCCAGCGGTCCTGGTGACGGGAAACACCCCGCAGGGGATAAGCCTTGCCGTTGAGGATAAAACCCTTTTCGGGATCGATCTCATAGAAGCGGCAGCCGAACCGGGCGGATACATTGTCCAGCACCTCTTCACCGGCAATCAGCTCTGCCTTGGCAGTGTAGAGGTAGGGATCCTTTCTTGCGTTCCACAGGTGGACATTCTCAATGACAAATTCAGCCTTGGTATCAGTGGTGACAGCGGTAGCAACGGTGCTGCCTTCCTTGTCGCAGAGGGTGTAGCGGATCTGGGCATCGCCTTGGTTGGCGACGAATGCTTCTACGGTGACCTTGGCATTGCCGCCTTCCACGATGGGGGTCACATGGATACCGGGAGTACCCCAGGTTTCCAGATCAAAGTGGACATTGTTTACGCAGACCAGATTCACATTCCGGTACAGACCGCCGTAGAAAGTGAAGTCAGCCATCTGGGGATAGACGGTCTCGTTGGCAGCATTGTCAACGATGATAGCCAGCAGGCTTTTCTCCTGCAGAGCATCGGTCACATCCACTCTCCAGGTAGAGTAGCCGCCGTCGTGGTGGGCAAGAAGCGCGCCGTCTACAAATACGTCGGCAGAGGAGTTTGCGCCGTTGATCTCTAAGTAATATTTGTCAGCGGCAGGCAGCTCAGCTTTGGACAGTTCCCTGGCGTAGCAGCACTTGCCCCGGAAGTAGTCAGCACCGCCGTCCTGACCGTCAACAGCATTCCAGGAATGGGGCAGGTTTACCACTTCCCAATCGGCGCAGAGGGCATCGGGAGCCTGGGCGCAATCCTTTTGGAATGCCCACGCGGCATTTAAGCTCAGAATGTTTCTCATGTAATAACCTCCAGTAAAGACTTATAATTTTATTATACAGGCAATCGGGAAAAAATCCATAGAGTTTGCGAAAAATTCATAATAAAGTTGACGGATGATATCTTTAGAAGTATAATGGGCAGGATTGAAAAGGAGGCGTTTTGCAGTATGCCATTGTTGCTTGATTTGTTTTTGACCTTTGCCAAGATCGGCGCTTTTACCTTCGGCGGCGGTTATGCCATGCTGTCGGTGATCTCCGATCATTGCGTGGAGAAAAAGAAGTGGATCACGGCAGAGGATATGATGAATATTACCGTCATCGCTGAGACCACCCCCGGCCCCGTGTCCGTCAACTGCGCTACCTTTACCGGTTACCGCAAGAAGGGTGTGCTGGGCGCGGCTGTGGCTACGGCCGGTCTGGTGCTGCCGTCTTTTATTGTGATTTTCCTGATCTCTCTGTTCTTGGATAAATTTTTGGAATATCCCATTGTTGCCAATGCTTTCTATGGTGTGAAAATTGGTGTTGGTTTCCTGGTGCTGGATGCGGCTCTGGGTATGATGAAGAAGCTGCCCAAGGATACATTGACGAAGGTTCTGCTTTGGGTGGGCTGCGGTGTGATGCTGCTGTCCGATATTTTCGCTCTGGGCTTTTCTACCATCGCGCTGATGATCATCTGCGCTACCATCAGCATCGCCATGTATGTGGGAACCAGACAGAAAGGCGGTGAGAAGCAATGATCTATTTGGAATTGTTTCTTGGCTTTCTGGAAGTCGGCTGCTTCTCCTTTGGCGGCGCTTATGCAGCCATCCCGCTGATTCGGGATGTGGTGCTGAAATACGGCTGGCTGGAAGAGGAGACCCTCCTGTACTTTATCGGTGTGTGCGAAAGCACCCCCGGCCCCATCATGATCAATCTGGCTACCTATGTGGGCAGCTCCCAGGCGGGGATTCTGGGAAGTTTTCTGGCTACTTTTGCGGTAGTGCTGCCCGCCTTTTTGATCATTCTGGGTGTGGTAGCCATCATGGATAAGTTTATGACCAACCCCTGGGTGAAGGCTGCCATGAACGGCTTGAAGCCCGGTGTCATCGGCGTGATCCTGGCCACCGGTATTTCTCTGATCCTCAGCAATATGATTCCGGAAGCCGGCATCGAGTGGAAAGCACTGATCCTCACCGCAGTGATTGCCGCACTGAAGATCGGATATCAACTGATCCGCAAAAAAAAGATCGCACCCATTCCGCTGATCGGTATTTCCGCGGTGCTGGGTATTATGATCGGTTTTGTAATGTAATGGAGATATCACATGACAACCGTTTTCCTAACGACCCTTTCTAAAGTAAGTGTTCTTTTGTTGTTTGTTGGCCTTGGCTATCTGCTGCGCAGAACAAAAAAGCTGCCCGATAACGCGGGCCGTGTGCTGTCACTGCTGACCACCCTTGTGTTTAGTCCTGCGTATACCATCAAGAATTTGTCCGCCAATCTGCGTCTGGAGAAGATCGGCAGCCAGATGGCGCTGATCGGCTACGGTGCGGTAATCGTTTTGATTACAATTGGTATGGCGCTGTTGTTGGCAAAACTGCTGGCCAAAAGCGATTTTGAGCGCAGCAGCTATACCTATGCTTTTTCAATCCCCAATTTCGGCTATTTTGGATATCCGCTGGTAGAGGGTGTATTTGGCAGCGCGGTGATGGGTCAGATGATGATCTTCGGTCTGCCGTTGAACATTGCCTGCAATACCTTTGGCTACCTGCTGTTTGTAAAGAATAAGAAGCTCACGTTTATCGATGTTATCAAGATGCCGGTGGTAGCGGCTGTCTTTGTGGGTGCGGCCATTGGCCTGTCCGGTTTGACACTGCCGCCGCTGATTACGGATGTGCTGACCACGGCCGGTAACTGTATGAGTCCCGCTTCCATGCTGTTGGCAGGCTTTGTGCTGGGTGGCTTCCCGCTGAAGGAGCTGTTCAAGGGCGGTCGGTCTTATGTGATGTCTGCCATTCGTCTGATAGGTATTCCCGCAGTGTTCGGTGGTGTTCTATTCCTGCTGGGTGTCCGGGGCATGTATCTGGCGCTGCCCATTATGACGCTGTGTATGCCTTTGGGATTGAATCTTGTGGTGTTTCCGGAGAGCCTGGGTATTGATGCCAGCAAAAATGCTAAAATGTGCTTTGTGTGCAATCTGCTGACCATTGTGGTGCTGCCGTTTATCTTCGCGCTGCTGTCGCAGATCATGTGAGCAAATCTACAATAGAATCCGTAGGGGCGGTCATTGTGTCAAATGTACCATGTTACACTTGACACAATCCCCGCCCCTACATCCATATTTAATTATTTAACCAAATGGTTAAATAATACTTGACAGAGTCTGCTTGCTATGGTACTCTATATTTAACCAAAAGGTTAAATGAAAGGAAGGAGATATTGTGGGAATTCAAAATACCATGAAGGCCCTGTCCGACCCCATTCGGCGGGAGATCTTGGAACTGCTGAAAGCCGGGAGGTTATCTGCCGGTGAGATCGGGGAGAAATTCCCTGTCAGCGGCGCGGCAATTTCCAAGCATTTGTCCGTGCTGAAGGAAGCGGATCTGATCCGGGATGCCCGGGAGGGTAAATTTATTTTCTATGAACTGAATGCCTCCGTTTTGGAGGAAGTTATGCTGTGGCTTGCAGGCTTGAAAGGAGAAGAAAAATGATCAAGAAGAATTGGAAAGTATTGCTGATTACGTCTGTGGCGATTTTGCTGCCGATGCTGGCAGGTGTTATTTTGTGGAATCAGCTGCCGGAGCGGATCCCTTCCCATTGGAACGCAGTTGGACAGATCGACGGTTGGAGCAGCAAACCTTTTGCAGTATTTGGGATGCCGCTGATTCTTCTGGCTGCCCAGTGGCTGTGCGTGCTGGGTACCGGCGCGGACCCCAAAAAGAATAACCATCCCCAAAAGATTCTGCATCTGGTGCTATGGATCATCCCTGTGCTGTCCGCTGTGCTGCATGTGGTTGTTTACGCAGTAGCGCTGGGAAAAGAAGTGCGGGTGGAAATGGTGATGCCCGTATTGATAGGACTTTTGCTTGCCATCATCGGCAATTATCTGCCCAAGTGCAAGCAGAACTACACCATCGGCATCAAGATCCCCTGGACGCTGAACAGCGAAGAAAACTGGAATAAGACCCACCGCTTTGCCGGACGGCTCTGGGTAGTCTGCGGTCTGGCGATCATGTTCACCGGCTTCTTTGGCGGCTTCTGGGTTTTCCTGCCCATCGTGCTGTTGATGGTCATCGCACCCATGGTCTATTCCTACATGCTTCATCGCAAGGGTGTGTAAATGATCGTTTAACGGCCTAAGGGCCAAATTAGGATTTAGTAATTAGGAGTTAGGAATTGCACTGTCTTGCATGATAAATCCTTAATTCCTAATTCCTCATTTCTAATTCCTAACTGCGATAAACGATCATTTAGCGAAGCAAGCAAAAGGAGAATATGCATTGAAAACAAAACGGACTGCGATACGCAGTCCGTTTTTTGCGGTATTCGATTTAGATGGCGATGCCTGCCAGATCCAGGATCTTGGGAACGTTCTTCTCTGCGCCGATGGCCATGATATGTACACCGTCGCACAGCTTCTCGTCCTTGATCTTGGCGATCATCTCGGCGGCCATTTCCATGCCGACCTTTGCGGGCAGACCCTTGACACCCTTTTCCTTGCCTTCTGCAGCGGCAGCGGCCAGACGGTCGATCATGTGCTGAGGCACATCAATGCCGGGAACGTTGGCATTCATGAACTTAGCCATGCCGGCAGCCTTCAGAGGAATGATACCGGCCATGATGTGGGTCTTGATGCCGGCCTTGTCCACTTCTTCCATGAAGCGCTTGAAGGAATCCAGATCGAAGATACCCTGGGTCTGAATGTACTCGGCGCCGGATTCTACCTTCTGGCGCAGCTTGTTGATCTGCAGGAAGATGGGATCGTAAACGGGGGTAACGGAAGCACCCTTGTAGAACTTGGGAGTAGCGGACTTGTCGGTGATCTCGCCGGTTTCCTTGTCAACTACGTTGCCAGCCAGGGGGTTGCCGCCGCAGTCACGGCCGGTCTGCTCCATTTTGCTCAGCATTCTCAGAATGCCAACGGAGTCCAGATCATAAACAGGCTTTGCGTCCTTGCAGTCACCACCGGCGCAAACGGGGTGGTCACCGGTCAGAGCCAGCATGGAGTCGATGCCGAAGGCATAGGCAGCCAGTGCGTCGCCCATCAAAGCCATACGGTTACGGTCACGGCCGGTCATCTGCAGGATGGGCTCGCAGCCTGCCTGCTTCAGCTTGATGCACAGGCCCAGACCAGTGGCCTTCAGACATGCGGACTGCATATCGGTAACATTGATGCCGTGTACCTTGCCACGCAGAAGCTCAGCGGCTTCCATCTGCTCAGAAAAATCGCAACCCTTAGGAGGTGCCATTTCGGCGGTTACGCCAAACTTACCAGCATCCAGTGCTTCTTTCAACAAACTCATTATTTCTTCCCCCTCAAGCTGATGGTTCTGGGATATGCAAAGTTGCCATAACCCTTAGCGTCTCTGGTCAATTCGATCTTTTCAACCTCGTTGGTGGCCTGCAAACGCTTGTAGATCTCGATCCATGCGCAGGGATTCTCGGGATTGACTTCACACTTGCCGTTCTTCTGACCGCCGCAGGGGCCGTTCATCAGGCTCTTGGCGCACTGGGTAATGGGGCAGATACCGCCGGTCTTGCCCAGGACGCAGTCGCCGCAGAAACTGCAGGACTCTTCCCAAACACCGAAACGGACAGCCTCGCCCAGGTACATGGTGTTGTTGGAGGGATAGACAGGCTTGTCACCGGCATTTTTGGCGACACACTGGACACCGTCACCGCAGGACATGCAGATGACGCAGTCGGGATTGGCAGCATTGATGGCCTTCATCTTGGCCTTAACGCCCAGGTTCATGCAGCAATAGTCGCAAATGGTGGTAGCAACGACCTTCTTGCCGGCACCTTGCAGGATCTTGGTCAGTTCGTCGATCTGGGGCTGACCGCCGGTCTGGCAGGCAGTGGCGCAGCTGTTGCAGCCAACCAGGGCCACAGTCTTAGCATTTCCCACCATGGCCATAACTTCTTCTATGG
>JAZURG010000245.1:0-23725 GCA_045606145.1 Faecousia sp. | reverse complement strand
CTAAAGGCTTCCCCTTGGGGGGGAAGCTGTCAAAAATCTTTGATTTTTGACTGATGAGGGGTCAAAAAGCTGCCACACCCCTCATCCGTCTGCCCTTCGGGCAGCCACCTTCCCCCGAGGGGGAAGGCTTTGGATGCTGCGGTAAACGATCATTTATCGTTTAATGCGCAAACAAGGAACTGTAAATAAACGAATATTTATTCTGTTTTCATTCATAAAGCAGACTTACGGCGGGAGAAAGCCAACGCCCTACAAGATCTCAGGTGAGATGTTTGTAGGGCGCTGGCTGTCTCCCGCCGGTTATTGTGATTATTTTTACGGGTTATTTTACAGTCCCTTGTTATCTTATACCAGCAAAAGATCATCCGCCACCCGGTAGCTGAGATCGCCGGGATAGAAAAAGCGGATTTTTTCGGGCGCGACACAGATATGTACTTCCTGTGCCATTCTTAGCTCGCCGTCCAGATTAATGGGCGTAGGTTTATCGCAGAGGATGGTCAGTTCCTTGGTACGATAATGCTTTACCAGCTTCGGCAATTCCTTATATCTGCCGTTCTTATACTTGCCGACGACTGCCGGAACCTGCAGCCGGGACACATGCTTTACCACCAGTACATCCAGCATTCCGTCACAGGGATCGGCGGTGGGCACCGGATTAAAACCGCCGCCGTAGTAGCGGCCGTTGCAGGCGCAAATCATCGTCTGCCTGCCGTCAATCACTTCATCGCCGATCTTCACCACATAATGCTCACTGATGCCCTTGACCACATTGACAACGGTGGAAACCGCGTAAGCACGGAAGCCGCTGAGCAAAGGAATCCGTTTATAATTGGAGACATCTGTGCCGATTCGGGCATCCAGGCCCACGGAGCAGATATTCAAGCTGATGTCACCGTTGCAGCGCATCAGGTCAAATTCCACTTCCCGGCAATCCAGAAGCCGTTCCAGGTTCTGAAAAGCATCGGGGTCAGAAAATATCTTTACAAAATCATTGCCGCTGCCGCCCCGGTAGCAGGTAACGGAAACATTGTCGAAGCCCGCAGCGCCGGCCACCACTTCGTTCAGCGTACCGTCACCGCCGCAGGCATAAATGCGGTACTGCTCTCCGGTTTCGGCAGCTTCCCGGGCGATGCGGGTACATTCACCGGGCGCGCCGGATACTTCGATCCGGTAGGTAAGGCCCCGTTCGCCGCAGATCTGTTCAATTTTTTTGCGGTACTGCTTTGTGCGGTCACGGCTGCCCGCCGCGGGATTGATAATAAACAGATGGATCATTTTCTTCTGTCCTTTCGGGTCTCAGAGGTGAACATATAATAATCACACTTGATCTTGCCGTTGTAGAACTTCCGTTTTTTGTCTGCCCGGCGGCCAAAGTAATGCTCGAATTCCGGTTCGGAGGTGATCACATACTGCTTCCAGCCGTTAGCGAACTTCAGATGCCGGCCCAGGGCCGCATAGAGTCTTTGGGCGCTGTGCTGTTCCATCATGCGCTCGCCGTAAGGGGGATTGCACACGATGATACCGGAATCGGTGGGCAGACTCATCTTGGTGGCATCGCCGTCTTTGAAGGTAACGCAATCGGCAACACCGGCCTTTTTGGCGTTGGCAAAGGACAGTGATACGCACTGGGGATCACTGTCGGAGCCGACGATCCGGTACTTACCGTTAAATTCCTTATCCTTTGCTTCTTCCTTCGCCAGATTCCAGACTTCCTTAGGTACCCAGGGGTATTCCTCTGCCGCAAAATGGCGGTTCAGTCCGGGGGCGCGGTTTTTTGCGATCAAGGCAGCTTCAATGGGAATGGTACCGCTGCCGCAGAAAGGATCCCAGAAGTATTCCCGGCCACGGAACCGGGTCAGCTGGATCATGCCTGCTGCCAGAGTTTCATGCAGCGGCGCATCATTGCCCACGGCCCGGTAGCCGCGCTTATGCAGGCCGGGGCCGGAAGTATCCAGAGAAAGGGTCACCTGGTCACCCAGAATGGTGAAATGAAGCTGGAACTTGATACCGGTTTCCGGCAGCCAGGAAACACCGTACTTTTCACCCAGACGCCTGGAAGCGGCTTTCTTGATAATGGCCTGACAATCAGATACGCTCATTAACTGAGAGTTGAGGCAGTGGCCCTTCACAGGGAATTGGCCGTCCTTGGGAATAAAATCCTCCAGATTGGCACGGTAAACACCCTGGAACAGCTCTTCAAAGCTTTTGGCCTGAAACTGGGCCAGCACCAGCATGATCCGTTCGCCGGTGCGCAGGCAGATATTTGCCTTGGCCATAGCGGCAGCGTCACCGGTAAAGAGGACGCGCCGGTCCTCCACCTTTACATTTTCCATATCCATGCGCCGCAGCTCATCGCCTGCAAGGCCCTCAAGACCAAACAGACAGGGCACGACAAATAACAATTCGCTCATAATACCTCCATATTATCTGCAAGTAGAGCATTTTCGTAGGGGCCGATGACCACATCGGCCCACTCCTTATTTTTTGTAAAGCTGTTCCTCGTTAACAAAAATACACCCATTTTCTGTTTCGTACTGTTTTACACACTCTTCTGCCAAATACTCTAACTGTGCATTTAAAGAACGCTTATTCATTTTTGCCACCTGCGTGATTTTGTAAAGCAATTCGGGTTCAAATCGAATGCCTGTTTGAACTTTATTTGTCGCCATGATAACACCTCGCTCACATTTTGATAACATTATAGGGTAAAACCCCTTGCATTTATACAAACAAAGTGTTATCATTATGTTATCTTATAAAGAGGTGATAGTATGAATACCGATCGGGAACTCAAAAATTTCTGCCGCAATGTCGCATTTCTTCGCAAAGAACACGGTCTAACACAAGCACAGATGGCAACAATCATGAATGTGGGCGTTGGAACCGTGCGATCCTTGGAACGCGGCATTGTCCCGCCACGGTTGAATGCTTATGTCCTATATCGCTTACATGACCATTTTCATATCAGTGTAGATTCCCTATTTTCATCACGGGAGCGGTAGTGGGCAATGTACAATCGTCCCTTTTCCATCCTTTCCAATTACATTGCTGTAGGGGCCGATATTCCCCAATCGACCCCTACAGCGTAGCTTTATGGAATAATTTTCTTTGCTTTTAAGTATCTTTCTTCTTCCGAAAAAACGCAGCCACAGTATTTCTGCATGTAAAAGCCCAGCTCTTTTGCCTTGTCCTGTCCTGCGTGGAAGTAGGGCCGGAAATCCCGGTATAAGAATTCCACACCGTATTCCGCAGCCGCCCGCTCCGCGGTTTGGCGCATTAACTCATGATTCTGATAGGGGCTGATGAACAAGCTGGATGTAAAGCTGTCAAACCCCAGCTCCTTTGCCTGCCGGGCCGTTTCAAACAAACGCATTTCATAGCACTTGCCGCACCGGTGGGCAATATCCTGCGCCACTTCCCGGATGAAGGGCCGCAGAGCATAGTCGTTTTTCTCAATGAGTTGTAAATCGATGGTCTGGGCATAGTCCCTAAGGCAGTTGCGCCGGGCGCGGTACTCTGTAAAGGGATGGATATTGGGATTATACCAAAAGCCAGCCACCTCAATGCCGTCCCCTCTCAACACCTCGATTGGCTGGTTGGCGCAGGGGGCGCAGCAGATATGCAGTAATGTTTTCATAAGTTCTCCTAAATCATAGCAAAAATAGACTTTCTTTTCAACATAACTCCCTGCCATTGCTCTTCCGGTATCGTATCTCCACTGTCATTCTGAGCGAAGCCGCAGGCGGAGTCGAAGAATCCGTTTGTGGAATACGGATCCTTCGGCGCGCTACGCTTGCTCAGGATGACATGCGCATTCGGTTTCTGCTTTGTTATTGCAAGGTTTATTTTATTCCTGCAGCAGATGGCCCAGCATACCGTCCCGGAAAGGCTCCGTCAGCCTTACGGGCAGAATTTGATTATGCAGGTCGCCGGATTTTACATATACCTTTAGATAGTTGGGCGTATGGCCCACTGCGAATTCTCCGTCAGTTTCCTCAAACAGCACATCATGGGTCGTGCCTGCCATGGCAGCTTCGTATTCACGGCGCATCTGCTCCGCAACAGCGATGGCTGCCCGGCTCCGTTCCTCTTTGGTGGTATTATTATGCTGGCCGGACATCTTATCCGCCGGTGTCCCGGGGCGGCGGGAGTAGGGGAAGATATGCATATCGGCAAAGCCGCATTTGCGGATAAAGGCCAGACTTTCAGCGAATTCTTCTTCCGTTTCCCCGGGAAAAGCCACGATCATATCAGTGGTAACAGCGCAGCCCGGAAAATGCCGCTTCAAAAGATTCACGCTTTCCAGATACCGGGTTGTATCGTATTTGCGCTTCATGCGCTTCAGTACAGAATCGCAGCCGGATTGCATGGACAGATGGAACTGCGGACACAGGTTGCGAAGGGTCTTCATATCTTCGCAGAATGCTTGCGTCACGATCCTCGGTTCCAGTGAGCCTAACCGCACCCGCAAAGCAGGAACCGCCTCACACACCGCCCGGATGAGCGCTGCCACTTCCGGTTTCCCCGGCAGGTCCACACCCCAGGAGGCGATCTCAATACCGGTGATGACAATTTCCCGGTAGCCTTTTTCCGCCAGCTCCTTTGCCAGCCGAACAGCTACCTCCAAAGGCGCGGAACGAACAGGGCCACGGGTGTAGGGAATGATACAGTAGGTACAGAAATTGCAGCAGCCGTCCTGAACCTTCAGCATGGCACGGGTCCGCTCTTCCAAACCGCCTGCGGGCAGCACCTCAAAGCTGCGGCGGGCAAGGGCCTTGTCCAGCACTTCCTTATGCTGCCGGTCCTGCGCGGCAGCAATGACCTGCTCAATAAACGCTTCCCTCTGTGCGCTGCCGCCCACCACATCGGCACCCAGTTCCCAAAGGGCATCCGCGTCGTGCTGGGAGTAGCAGCCGCAGACCGCCAGCACCGCGTTGGGATTTTCCCGCCGGCAGCGGCGGATCACCGTGCGGTTTTTCCTGTCCGCCACAGCGGTAACGGAGCAGGTATTGATAATATAGCCGTCGCAGCTTTCCGTAAAACTGCCGATATCGTGACCCCGTTCCAGAAGAAACTGCTCCATGGCCTGGGTCTCATATTGGTTGACTTTGCAGCCCAATGTATAAAAACCAAATTTCATCGTTATTTCCACCAATTCAGCGCTTCACGCTTTGTATATATCGTCAAAACCGTCAATTGAAATCGGCAAAACACTTTGCTATAATAAATCGCAATGAGCGGTATTCCTTTTGGGATATTATAAACGATTATTTTGAATTTGTACAGTATCGGAGGGATTTTGATGAAGCATTTTAATGTATGGATGCGCTCTTTTGATGATATCCAAGCATTTGTAGCGCTGGCTTCCAAACAGACCTTTGATATTATCGTAGGACCCGACGATCAGGACATCAGCGCCAAAAGCCTGATGGCTATGCTGGGCATCAATTTCCGCCGCCCTGTGCGGGTTCGCATGAATTGTGACGAAGCGGAGTTTGCCCGGTTCCAAACCGCCGCCGCCCGTTTTTTGGTGTAACTTTACACATTTTAACTACGGCTCTTTGAGCACCGTCCTGGGAATACCCGGGGCGGTTTTTTTGTACAAGAAAAGGGCATGCCTATGTAAGGCCGCCCTTTTCGCTGTTTCTGTTTTGATCCAATTATCCCCAGAGACCATCGGGGTATTTGCCTGCATCGGTCATTTCCTTCAAAGCAGCTACCACCACCGGCTTGTCGGCGGCATAGGTCACACCGTACCACTTATCGCTTGAGCGCAGCACCTTAACGGTTGCTTTGTCCTCTTCCAGCAGTTCGCTGACGGTCTTGGGCAGGAAGAATTCTGCCTTGGCAGGATTCTTGGAAACATCTTCCCGGAGGAATTTGGGGAAACGAGCCTCAATTTCCTTTAAGAAACTGGGTGTATAACCCCACATATTCATGGAAACCGGTGTATCAAAAGCCAGATCCTCCCAGTTTTCCCTATCCACGGTGAAGTGGATGCCGCCGGCATATTTCTCAATGCAGGTCCGCTCCACAACGCTGGTCAGGAATCCCTCTTCGTTAGTCTGGCATACACCCCGGGCCACACTGCCGTTGTCGGTAACGGTGTTACCCAACTGGTAACCTACCATAAAATAGTGGTAGCGGTCCGTATCCTCCGCCTTTTCCAGTGCGTTATACAGCACCCGGAAGGCAGACTTTCCGTAATAATCGTCTGCGTTCAGCACGCCAAAGGGCGCGCCGTCAATTTCATTCTTTGCGCACAGCACCGCGTGGCTGGTACCCCAAGGCTTGGTACGCTCGGCAGGAATCTGGAAATCATCAGGCAATTCCTTATCCAATTCCTGAAATGCGTAACGGATCTCCATGGGGCACTTTTCCAGACGCTTGCCCACGGTCTCCATAAAGTCCTTCTCAATCGCCTTTTTAATGATGATCACAGCGGTTTCAAAGCCTGCTTCATAGGCATCATACAAAGAATAGTCCAGAATTGCCTCTCCGCAGCTGCCCACCGGGTCGATCTGCTTTAATCCACCGTAGCGGCTGCCCATACCGGCTGCCATCACTACCAGAACAGGTTTCTTTGCCATAGTAACGCACTCCTTTATGCTTTTTTATTCATTATACTCCATTTGCGAAAAATAGCAACGGTTATTCCAAGGAAGTAATATCCAAACAGATATTCTCTTTGCGCATTTTTTCCCATGTAAAAACCGCCGCCAGTTCCGACGCGCTGATATTGTGCATTTTATCAGTGAGACCTGCCGCATAAGCCAGAGCGCCCAGCAGCTTTTCCGGGCTGCAGTGTTTGCGCAGCGCGCCCAGATCCAGATCCTTATCCCGCTTGCTCAAACGGCGGCCGTCACTGCTCAGCAGCAGCGGCACATGGCCGTAAACAGGATTTTGAAAACCGAAGAGCTTTTGCAGATACATCTGCCGGGGCGCGGAGCTGAGAAGATCCATTCCCCGTACCACTTCCGTAACACCGGCCTCTCCGTCATCCACCGTCACCGCCAGCTGATACACATATACACCATCTGCCCGGCGCACCACGAAATCACCGCACTCCGCCAGTAGGTTCTGGGCATACCGGCCCTGGCACAGGTCGTCTAACTCCCATCGGCTGTCCGGAACCTTTACGCGCCATGCAGGCGCTCTTTGAAAAGCAGCCTGCTGCTGCGCCGTCAAATCCCGGCAGGTTCCGGGATACACATAAGTACCGTCGGACAGGTGGGGCGCGTTGACGCTGTGCAGCTGGCTGCGGGTGCAGTAACAGGGATACAGCAATCCCAGATCCGCCAGTTTTTCAAAATACCGGTCATATACGGCACTTCTCTGGCTTTGGGGCGGGGTTTCCACATCCCAGTCAAGGCCCAGCCATAAAAGATCCTCCCGTAATACCTGGGCAAATTCGCTGCTTGTCCGCTGGGTGTCCAGATCTTCCATCCGCAGCACCAGGTGGCCCTTTTGTGAGCGAATGGACAGCCATGCGATCAGCGCCGCGAATACATTTCCCAGATGCATCCGGCCGGAGGGTGTGGGCGCAAACCGTCCCACAGGTGTTTTTTGTTCCATCATAAGATCCCCTTAAACCGCAAAACACACCAGCCAAGCACAAATACGATGGCCACCAGCAATGCCAGTGCCAGCAGCGTCAAACAGCCAATGCCGTTTTTCTTCGTACCCTCATAAACAGCGTCGCTGTACGCATCCAGATCATCATCGGCCGTGTCATTGTTATAGGCCCGGATCGTCCCGTATCGGTTGGAATAGTTATAGTAAGTTTCCTCAGATTCCTCACCGTAGTCGCTCTCATCATCCAGCAGGGCATCCGCCTCTTCCAGTTCTTCTTCCAGCCGGGCCTCTTCTTCCTCCGCCTGGGCCTCCAGCAAAAGCTCCGCCTCCAAACGGCTAAGCTCTTCCTTTTTATCCTTAAACATGGGCAGGCCTCCTTTTACATCATTTTACCCCAGAATGACCCGAATGTAAAGGGTTCTCCTTTCGCTGCAGCCGCTGTCCCGCCAGAAAAATATTGATTCTCCCTTTTTCCTGTGCTATAATTCCACCGTGGGCAGTTGCCTGCAGAAAGGTCGAAATATTTATGTGCAAAATTCAGGAGCTATACGATTTGACCCATACCATCGCCGCTGAATACTTGAATTCCTTTGTGTATCCCTGGGAAGCGCTGAAAGGCATGAAAGATACCATCATCGCTCTGGGCGCAGAGCTGAATCAAGAAGAATTTTCTGAAATCAGTCCTCAGGTGTGGGCCCACCGCACGGCAAAGATCGCTCCCACCGCTTATATCGGCAGTCCCTGCATTATCGGTGCCAATACCGAGATCCGCCACTGCGCCTTTATCCGCGGCAGCGCGCTGATCGGTGAAAACTGTGTGGTAGGCAATTCTACCGAGCTGAAAAATGTCATCCTGTTTGACAACGTTCAGGTGCCCCATTACAACTATGTGGGCGACAGTATTTTGGGTTACAAGGCCCATATGGGTGCCGGCTCCATTACCTCCAACGTCAAATCCGACAAGAGTCTGGTAGTTATCAAGTGCGATCCCCCCATTGCCACCGGCATTAAAAAGGTCGGTGCCATGCTGGGCGACTTTGTGGAGGTAGGTTGCAACAGTGTCCTGAATCCCGGCACTGTTATTGGCCGCAACAGCAATGTATACCCCACCTCCTGCGTCCGGGGTGTGGTTCCGGCAAACAGCATCTATAAGAAGAACGATACGATTGTAACGAAGAAGTAAATATATAAATGATCGTTTATCGGCCTAAGGGCCAAATTAGGATTTAGTAATTAGGAGTTAGGAATTGCACTGTCTTGCAGGATAAATCCTTAATTCCTAATTCCTCATTTCTAATTCCTAATTACGATAAGCGTTCATTTGCAGTACCTGTAAAGGAGTTATCATTATGGGAAAATATTTTGGAACTGACGGCTTCCGTGGGGAAGCCAATGTGAACCTGACCGCCGACCATGCTTTTAAGGTTGGCCGTTTTCTGGGCTGGTATTACAATATTAAGCGCCCCGCCGGCGCAGAGTCCGCCCGTATTTTGATCGGAAAAGATACCCGCCGCTCCTCGTATATGTTTGAATACGCGCTGGCAGCAGGCATCACCGCATCCGGTGCCGACGCTTATCTGCTGCACGTTACCACCACCCCCTCCGTTGCCTATGTAACCCGGATGGATGATTTTGATTGCGGTGTCATGATCTCCGCTTCCCACAACCCCTTCTATGACAACGGCATCAAGCTGCTGAACGGGCAGGGTGAAAAGATGGACGAAGAGACCATTTCCTATGTGGAAGCCTATCTGGATGGCGAGCTGGAGCTGTTTGGCGCCAGATATCCGGAGATCCCCTATGCCAAGAAAGAAAAAATTGGCCGCACCGTGGACTATGTTGCCGGCCGTAACCGCTACATCGGCTATCTGATCAGCCTGGGCCGATTCTCTTTCAAAAACATCAAGGTTGGTCTGGACTGCGCCAACGGTGCTTCCTGGAATATCGCCAAGTCCGTCTTTGACGCACTGGGCGCCAAGACCTATGTAATGAATGCCCAGCCCGACGGCACCAATATCAATGAAAACGCAGGCTCCACCCACATCGAATATCTGCAGAAATTTGTGGTAGAGAACGGTCTGGATGTTGGCTTTGCCTATGACGGCGACGCCGACCGCTGCCTGTGCGTGGACGAGAAGGGCGAAGTAGTCAGCGGCGACCACATTCTGTATATTTTGGGCTGCTATATGAAGGAAAAGGGCGACCTGGACAACAACACCGTTGTTACCACGGTCATGTCCAACTTCGGCCTGTACAAGGCGCTGGACGAAAAGGGCATCGGCTATGCCAAGACCAAGGTGGGCGATAAGTATGTCTATGAATATATGGTCCAGAACGGCTGCCGTGTAGGCGGCGAGCAGAGCGGCCATATCATCATCAGCAAATATGCTACCACCGGCGACGGCATCCTCACCAGCTTGAAGGTCATGGAAGTCATGCTGGCAAAGAAGAAGACTTTGAGTCAGCTTTGCGAGGGCCTGACCATCTATCCGCAGGTTTTGAAGAACGTACGTGTCAAGTCCAAGCCGGAAGCCCAGAATGACCCCGAGGTTCAGAAGGCTGTTGCCGCTGTGGCAGACCGGCTGGGTGACACCGGCAGAATTCTGGTTCGTGAATCCGGTACTGAGCCCGTGATCCGTGTTATGGTGGAGGCGCCCAGCAGGGAGCTTTGCCAAGTCTGTGTGGATGAAGTTGTGGATGTGATCTGCGAAAGAGGTCACGCAAGAGTATAATTTATCAGAAAAAGAGCTGTGAATTAACAAATATTTATTCTGTTTTCATTCATAAAGCAGACTTACGGCGGGAGTAAATCCCCGCCCTACGGGATCTCAGGTGAGATGTTTGTAGGGCGGGGGCTTGCTCCCGCCGAAATACCGCACTTTTGGCGGCGGGACCAAGGCCCCGCCCTACGAATTCTATCGAAAATTGCCGCAAGAACGACACCGAGCGGGCACAGGGAAGTAACGACTAGCACTGCACCGTGCACGCATTGTCAGCGGGCACTGCCCGCTAAACGGTCATTTATATTTCTTGCGTCAAGGCCGTGCTATTTTCTCTCTCCGGTGCATAGGTTGTTCACAGCAAGGAGGGATGACCATGGCTGAGCCATTACACTTTCCGCACAAGCTGACACTGACGCAGCGGAACAATCTGACAATGACCGGGGTCACGGAGGTAGTAAGCTTTGATGAAGGCGCTGTGGTCCTGCGTACGGAACTGGGCACACTGGTGATACAGGGCAGGGATCTGCAGCTTAAGACCCTTTCCGCGGAAGGCGGACAGGTAGCAGTAGAAGGCAATATCGCTTCCATGATCTACGAGGAAACCCGCGAGCAAAAAGGCGGCTGGCTGCACCGCCTCTTTGGATGACTCCCCCCGCTCTGGCTGCCTGGCGGTTTGCCGCGGCCTGCCTGTACGGCACCGGTCTGGGTGTGATCTACAGCTTCCTGCGACCCCTGCGCCCCAAACGGACCGCTTCGGCGGACGGCCTGTTTTTGCTTGCTTTTTTGTTCGCTTGGCTGGAACTGGGGTTTCGGATCTGCAAAGGCGATCTGCGGATCGGCTATACCGCGGGTCTTCTAACCGGTATTTTTATTTGGGAATTGACCCTGGGGAAGCTGATGAAGCCAGTATTTTCTGGATTTTGGAAGGGCATCGCTTCCATTCTGGAATGGATTCTGTATCCAATGAAAAAATTTTTGCAAAAAATATATAAAATTCTAAAATTTATATTTGCATCTTTGAAAAAATGGGTTACAATATTATGGAATAATTGCCGCAGTGTGCGGCATCGCACCGGAGGCCCCCATGACAAGATTCAGAAAGTTCCTGTCTTCCATCAAACTGGTTTGCCGAAAGACCTCGACGCTGACCAAGATCGTCGTGCTGACAGCACTCGCATTGTCTATGGCAGCGCTTCTGATGCTCCATGGTGCCATTGATGCCACCCGAAAAGATACGGAAGAGCTGCGCCAGCAGGCCATCGCCCTGGAGCAGGAGCATAACCAACTGGAACAGTACGAAAAAGAAAAGGGTACGATCCAGGAAGTAATCCGCATCGCAATGGAGCGGCTGGGTTTGGTAAAGCCGGACAGCGTGGTTATTCAACCGGAATAAATGGAGGAAGCAAGATAATTTATGGAGTTAACTGTTGGAGCAATTTTAGAGGGCAAAGTCAAAACCATCACCAATTTCGGCGCATTTATCACGTTGCCGGAAAACAAGACCGGTCTGGTACATATTTCGGAGGTTGCCAACACCTTCGTCAATGATATCCGCCAGCATCTGACCGAAGGCCAGGATGTGAAGGTCATGGTCATCAGCAATGAAAACGGCAAAGTCAACCTGTCCATGAAGCGGCTGGAAGCCAGACCCCAGCGGGAAAACGCCCCCGCCGGCAATTTCCGCAGAGAGAACGCGCCCAGCGCCAACCAAAACCGGCCTGTCCGCACGGCGCCCACACCGCCTCCCGCACCCAAAACCGCCGATCAGCTTTTTGAAGAAAAGCTGAAGCAGTTTATGACGGAATCCGACAGTAAGATCTCCTCCATCCGGCAGTATTCTGACCATCGGACCAAGAGCAGAAGAAGATAATGAAAATATCCATGGCTGCTGCGGATGCAGCAGCCATTTTCTTTTATGGAGGTGAAGCACCATGGCGACGGTAGTCATTACCGGCGGGTCCCGTGGCATCGGCGCTGCCGCTGTGCGGCTGTTCTCCGCCCGTGGAGACCGGGTATATTTCCTGTATGAAAAGCACCACGAAGCAGCAAAGGCTGTAGCGGAAGAAACCGGCGCTGTGGCGGTCTGCTGCGATGTGGCTGACGGACAAGCCGTAAAAGCCGCCTTCAAGCAGATCCCCGATATAGATATCCTGATCTGCAACGCGGGTATCTGCCAGTACGGCCTTATGAGCATGACACCGGAAACGCAATGGGATCGGATTTTTGATGTAAATGTAAAAGGCATTTATCATTGCGTCAATGCCGCCACACCTTCCTTTCTGCAAAAGCAGGCCGGATGCGTCATCACTGTCAGCTCCATGTGGGGACAGGTGGGTGCTTCCTGTGAAGCGGCTTACTCTGCCACCAAGGGCGCGGTCATTGCTTTGACCAAGGCATTGGCAAAAGAGCTTGGCCCCAGCGGCATCCGGGTCAATTGCATTGCCCCCGGTGTAATCCTGACGGATATGTGCGCATCGATAGACCCCGCCATTCTTTCTGAAATGGCTGAAGAATCCCCCGTGGGCAGAAACGGCAAGGCCGAGGATGTGGCCAAGGCCATGGAATATCTGGCAAACGCGGAATTTGTCACCGGGCAGGTGCTTCCTGTCAACGGTGGATATGTGATATAACAAAGGAGAAAGTATTATGAAAATTTCTGTAGGCTGCGATCACGGCGCACTGGAACTGAAGAATCTGGTGGTTGCCCATCTGGAAAAGCAGGGCCATGAAGTGACCGATTTCGGTACTTACACCAAAGATAGCTGCGACTATCCTGAGTTTGCCGCTGCCGCCGCAAGAGCGGTTGCAAACGGCGAAGCTGACCGTGGTATCGTGCTTTGCACCACCGGTATCGGTGTGTCCATTACCGCCAACAAGATCCCCGGCATCCGCTGCGCGCTGCTGTCCGATGTGATGTCCGCCCGGATGACCCGTGAGCACAACGATACCAATGTGATGGCCATTGGCGCAGGTGTTGTGGGCCAGATGCTGGCTCTGGAGATCGTGGACACCTGGATCGGCACTGAGTTCTCTCACAACGAGCGCCACCAGCGCCGCATCGACAAGGTCATGGCTCTGGAAAAATAAAACATAGCAACATAAAAAATGGATGCCCAAGGGCGGCCTCACATAAGGATTCATACGCGCCAAATTGGATCTTTTTCTGCAATACTGCGTCAAAATGCCACGGCAGGCGTCAGCCTTGCCGTGGCATTTTATCTTATCTTGCAGAAAAATCTCTCATTTTGGAGTGCTTCGCAGTTTTGAATGAAAGATTTTTGCTCACAGGAACATTCAGAGGACGCAGGAATACTGTATGTATTTCAAAGACGATGGATTTCCTGTGGGGAAAAAGATTGATTCAAAACCGTATGAATTCCTATGTGCGTCCGCCCAAAGGCATCCATTTTTTATTCTTCAATATTGTAGGTAACCTCGTAGCCGCTGAGTTCCAGATAATAATTGACGATACCCTGCACCAGTGCCTTTGCCTTTCGGGCCATGATCTCATTGTCGGCGATCCGGTTCATTTCCCAGGAATTGGACATATAACCGTTTTCCGCCAGCACCACCGGACATACGGTCTGCCGGGCCAGGAAATAGGTATTCCAGGACATTTTTCCTCTGCGGTAGACTTCGGATTCCAGATTGGTGTTGAGAACATGCTCTGCCGCGTTGCGGCTGTGGCTGGTGAAGTACCAGCTTTCATAGCCTGTCAAACTGGTGGCAATATCCGCGTTATGATGGACACACAGGCAGATATCCGGCGCCTGCTCCATCAAATACGCAATACGCTCTGTGCGGGTGGTGGTCCTTTCCTCGTCGGTGCGGTTCATCAGCACCGTAGCGCCGATGCTTTCCAGTTCTTCCTTTACCAGATTGGAAAGATACAGATTCCGTTCCGATTCCTTCCAGTTCTTTCCCCGGCTGTCCGAATAGAAGGCGCCGGGGTCCTCACCGCCGTGGCCCACATCCAGCATTACCGTAATTCCCGTCAAATCCGCGCCGTAGGCATTGTCTGCCTGGGTCACGGTCACGGGATTCAAAAACTCGAAAACAAGCTGATCCTGCTGGTTGTAGTAAGCGCTCCAGCCATAGAAGGCACCGGGGGCCTTTAAATACAGCCGCAGAGTGTGATCCGCCTCGTTCTGAATCACTTCCGCACCGGAAAACAGGGGATGATCCTCCGGAATCTCAATATTTCCGGTAAATACCGTGGCATAGCAGAAGGTAATATCCACATAGGTAGGATTGTAGTCCTCCAGAATGTAGCGGTACCAGTTGTCCCGCTTGTACTCCTGGGGTTCTTCGTCAAAGAAGAAGGGCGCCTTCCACAAACAATCCAGTGTCAGATAGCTGTGATGCCCGCTGACCTCCATGGCCGCCACATTGATCTCATTGTGATCCGGCAGGTAGCCGTTGTAGCAATCCACCACAGGGGCCATGCCCAGAGGTTTGTTGTCGTTTCTGCTGTAGACCCGGACACCGCAGCGCAGTTTATAATAGTAGCGTCTGGCGCTGCTGTTGTAATAGGTTCCCTGGGTACCGTAGTCCACAGTGCCCTTGGGCAGGTAGTTCATAGTGGGAATGGATTTGTTATCCAGATTCTCACCGTTGAAGGTCTCCGCATTCACATCGACGATCTCCACGATATAGCCCGAACCCACATCCTGATAAGGGGCGGTATCGGGTGTCACATCCGGATTGGACTTTTTCATGGGAACCGCCGCTTCACAGGTGATATCACCGGATTTGTACACCTCAGTGATGTCATCACAGGTGACCGTGTAGGTGATCGCGCCCAGATTGATGGGGTCTTCGTTCTTACCGGGTGCGGTAAATCCGTAAACATAGTAGTCAAACCCCTCGGGAGCGCCCATACCCAGCTGATTGTCGCTGGGCATCAAGGTATGTACCTCTCCCCGGAACATGACCCGGACAGAGCTGCCCTCTCTGGCATACAGCTCCGCATAGACAGAAGCGCCGCTGTAACAGGACGCGCCTTCCTCATGGGCATACCAGAGCGTGGTGTACCGACGGGTGGCCGCATATTCCAGTGTCTCGTCCAGATACGTAAGGGTAAAGGTGTTCTCGCCAACCGCCAGCTCCGCTTCATAGAAGAACCGGCCGTTTTCATCCGGCTGTACTGTTTGCCCGTTGATCTGCACCGGGTATCTGGGATCGGCTGTGCCCTGAAATACCAGGGTTTCTTCCATGGTGATCTGCTGCGGCTGGGCAGGCAGTTCCATTTCCAGGGCCAGGGGCGGCGCTTCCGTAGTGGGTACGGTTGTGGGTTCTGTGGTCGGTTCCTGTGTCGTAACAGGAACCGTGGTGGGTTCCGTCTGTACCGGCAGGCTAAAGCAGCCGCCCAACAAAACTGCCACCAGACAAGCAATGCAGTAAATTATGCACTTTTTTCTCTCTGTGTTCACACAAGTGCCTCCATTTAATTGACTCTGCCTTAGTTTAGCACAACCTTAACCAATATGCAAAGGCTTTCTTTCCGGGAATTCACAAATTATTCTATTATTTTTCCACGGGGTGTGCTATAATGGCTATAATTGGTTTAATATTGCCACTTCTAAGGAGAAACCTATGGGACTGTTTACAAAAATTTTCGGCACACGTTCCCAGCGGGAGATCAAACAGATCCAGCCGCTGGTAAATAAGATCCTCTCTATGGAGAGCGAATATGCAGCTCTTTCCGAAGAAGAACTGAAAGGAAAGACCGCCTGGTTCAAGGAGCGTCTTTCCCAGGGTGAAACTTTGGATGATCTGCTTCCTGAGGCCTTTGCTGCCATCCGGGAAGCCGCATGGCGCGTTTTAGGTATGAAGCCCTATCCCGTACAGCTCATCGGCGGCATTGTTCTGCACCAGGGCCGCATTGCGGAAATGAAAACCGGCGAGGGTAAGACGCTGGTTGCCATTTTGCCCTGCTATCTGAACGCGCTGAACGGTTTGGGTGTCCATGTTGTCACCGTCAACGACTATCTGGCCCGCCGTGACTCCGAGTGGATGGGTAAGGTCTACCGTTACATGGGTCTTTCTGTGGGTCTGATCGTTCCCGGTATCTCTGCCGCCCAGCGGCGGGAAGCCTATGCCGCAGACATCACCTACTGCACCAACAATGAGCTTGGCTTTGACTATCTGCGCGACAACATGGCCATTTACAAGTCTGAGCTGGTGCAGCGGGGACATGCCTTTGCCATCGTGGACGAAGTGGACTCCATTTTGATCGACGAAGCCAGAACCCCTCTGATCATTTCCGGCAAGGGTGAGGAATCCTCCAAGCTCTACGAAATGGCCGATGCCTTTGTGTCCACCCTGCGCAAGCAGGTCTTTGCCAAAACCGAGGACAAAGAGGAGCATGACGATCTGGATTGTGACTACTTTGTGGATGAAAAATCCCGCAGTGTTTCCCTCACCGCTTCCGGCATTGCCAAGGCCGAGCGCTACTTCGGTGTTGAAAACCTGGCTGATCCGGAAAATACCACCCTGTCTCACCACCTGAACCAGGCCATGAAGGCCCGGGGCCTCATGAAAAAGGATATCGACTATGTGGTGAAAGACGGCCAGATCATCATTGTCGACGAATTTACCGGCCGTTTGATGTACGGCCGCCGCTATAACGAAGGTCTGCACCAGGCCATCGAAGCCAAGGAGCGGGTAACGGTAGCAGGGGAGAGCAAGACCCTGGCCACCATCACCTTCCAGAACTTCTTCCGGCTCTACGGCAAGCTTTCCGGTATGACCGGTACCGCGTTGACCGAAGAGGAAGAGTTCGGTGCTATCTACCAGTTGGACGTGGTGGAGATCCCCACCAACCGGCCCATTGCCCGTATCGACCACAACGATGTGGTGTACAAGACAGAAGCCGCTAAATTCCGGGCCATTGTAGCGCAGGTCGCCCAGTGCCACGAAAAGGGCCAGCCGGTGCTGGTTGGTACCGTTTCCATTGAAAAGAGTGAAATTCTCAGCAAGCTGTTAAAGCGGGCAGGCATCCGGCACAATGTGCTGAACGCCAAATTCCACGAGATGGAGGCCCAGATCGTTGCCCAGGCCGGTAAATTCGGTGCTGTTACCATCGCCACCAATATGGCGGGCCGTGGTACCGATATCATGCTGGGTGGCAACGCGGAGTATATGGCCATGAGCGAACTGCGTAAACAGGCGCTGGACGAAACGCTTCTGCAGGAAGCCAACTCCTACGCGGAAACCACCGATCCGGAGATTCTGGCCGTTCGCAGGCAGTACGAACAGCTTCTTGCCAAATATAAGGGCCAGATCGCGCAGGAAGCAGAGCAGGTCCGTGCCGCCGGCGGCCTTTTCATCATCGGTACCGAGCGTCATGAATCCCGCCGTATCGACAATCAGCTCCGTGGCCGTTCCGGCCGACAGGGTGATCCCGGCGAAAGCCGCTTCTATCTGAGCCTGCAGGATGATCTGATGCGCCTGTTCTCTTCCGACCGGGTCATGGCACTGATGGACCGGCTGGGCATCGATGAGGATATGCCCATTGACCAGAAGATCCTGTCTAACGGTGTGGAAAATGCCCAGAGAAATGTGGAAAGCCGCAACTTCCGGGCCAGAAAGAGCGTGCTGGAATACGATAACGTTATGAATACCCAGCGTGAGGTCATCTATGCCCAGCGTAAGCAGGTGCTGGACGGCAGCGACCTGCGGGAAAATATGCTGCAGATGCTTCGCGGCTTGGTGGAAAGCACCGTCAGTGACGCACTGGCAGATAACGGCGGTGTCGCTACCGAGGAAGCGCTGGAGCCGGTACTGCGGCAGTTCGGCGGCATTTTCTTCCCCATCGGCGCGTTCCGTATGCCGGAAGAAGCCACTGCGGAAGCGGTCATTCAAACCATCTACGGCCTTGCCCTGCGCACTTATGAGAAAAAAGAAGCCGCCTACACACCCCAGATCATGCGGGAACTGGAGCGTGTGGTCATGCTCCGGGTCGTGGACGAATATTGGATGGACAACATCGATGCCATGGACGATCTGAAACAGGGCATCGGTCTGCGGGCCTATGCCCAGCATGACCCCGTTGTGGCATACAAAGCCGAGGGTTATGAAATGTTCCAGGCCATGATCGCTGCTATCCGGGAAGAAACCATCCGCCGGATGTTCCTGGTACAGCTGCGTACCAATCAGGAAGTGAAACGGGAAAAAGTAGCAAAGGAAACCTCCGCCATCGGCACTGCCGATACCGTTATGAAAAAGCAGCCTGTCCGCAATCATAAAAAGGCCGGCCCCAACGATCCCTGTCCCTGCGGCAGCGGCAAGAAATATAAAAAATGCTGCATGCAGAAGGACAAAGAAGCCGGCCTGGAGCAGTAAACAAACCCGAGGAAGCCTATGTCTGTCATACCTGTAAAAATCGGAACAATGGAATATTTCGTGGCGGAGAACATCTCTGCTGCTCACTGCTTTACCACCCGTATGGGCGGTGTCAGCACCGGTATCTTTGACTCTCTGAATCTGAGCCAGAACCGGGGCGATCCCACGGAAAATGTAGTAGAAAATTTCCGCCGCATTGGCGCTGTCTTGGATTTCACTCCCGACGATGTGATCAATGCCAGGCAGATCCACTCGGATCTGGTGGTCAGAGTGGGAAAAGATGACCGTGGCAAGCTCACCGTGAAGGACGCTTCTCCTGTATGCGACGCGCTGGTAACCAACGAAGCAGGCATCGCCCTGTTTGTATCCACTGCCGACTGTACCCCTATTTTGCTGCACGATCCGGTCACCGGAGCGGTGGGTGCCGCCCATGCAGGCTGGCGGGGAACCGCCTGCGCCATTGCCGCAAAGACCGTGGAGGCCATGACCCGCCACTTTGGTACTGACCCTGGGAATATCCGGGCCGCCATCGGACCCAATGCCGGTGTCTGCCACTTTGAGACCGATGCCGATGTGCCGGACGCTATGGTAAATGCCTTTGGAGAAGATGTGCTTCCCTTTATCCACCCCAAAGGAAATAAATTTTATGTAAACCTAAAAGAGATCAATGCGCTGGTTCTGCGAAAAGCAGGTGTCACCAATATTGCGATCAGTGACCAATGCACCATGTGCCGGCCGGATCTTTTCTGGTCACACCGTGTCACCAAAGGTCAGCGCGGTTCCCAAGGCGGTATTATTGTTTGTCAAGGAGGAATGTTATGAAGCGATTATTAGCTTTGATATCATGTCTTCTGGTATTGACCCTGTTGGGCTGCACCACCACAGACGCGCCCTATGTTCCCACCGGCAACGGCTTGGCTTTAGAGGATGAATCCCTCCAAAACACCACCGCACCCACAGAAAATACCAAGGAACAGGAATTGGTTCTGGTTTATTATCCCAATAAGACCATGAATCCCTACACCTGTACGGATTTTACCAACCGCGCGCTGTTCTCCCTGATCTATCAAGGCTTGTTCACGGTGGACAGCAACTACGATGTTCATCCTGTCCTTTGCTCCAGCTATACCGTCTCCGACGATATGCGGACCTATGAATTCTATGTGGAGGGTGCCACCTTCTCCGACGGTTCTCCCGTTACCGTGGAAGACCTGTACGAAAGTCTCCAGGCCGCCAGAGAAAGCAGAGTCTATAAAGGCCGCTTTCAGTATGTGCGCAGCTTAAGACTAAACGGCAACGGCGGTGTGATCTTCCAGCTGGGCACTGCCTATGAGAATTTCCCCCTGCTTTTGGATATTCCCATTGTAAAAGCCTCCGAGATCAATGCTGACCGGCCCTTGGGCACCGGTCCTTACTATATGGAAAATGCCAACACCGGTATGCGCCTGCGCAAACGCACCAACTGGTGGTGCAACGCAGAGCTGCCCATCACCGCCAGCTCCATTGCCTTGCGGGAGGCAGAATCCGCAACCCAGATCCGGGATGCTTTTGAGTTCTCCGATGTGGGTCTGGTCTGCGCCAACCCCGGCTCCGATGCCTACGCGGATTACCGCTGTGACTATGAGCTTTGGGACTGTGAAAACGGTGTGTTCTTATATCTGGCCTGCAATATGGAAAGCAAGCTGTTTTCCATTCCCGGTGTACGGGCCGCTCTTACCTATGCCATTGACCGAGATCACATCGTTTCGAAATTCTATCAGGACTTCGCCCACAGCGCCACCCTTGCCGCGTCCCCACTTTCCCCCTATTACAACCAACGGCTTGCCTCCGAATACGCTTATGATCCGGCAAAGTTTATCGAAGCCCTTAACAGTAACTATTTAAGCGGCGCACCCATTAAAATTCTGGTCAACAAACAGGATACTCTGCGACTGCGGATCGCCCGGGAGATCGGCAAGATGATGACCGATTGCGGCCTGGTTGTAGAAATGATAGAAGAATCCAGCGACACTTACTATTATTACCTGACCATCAAAAACTTTGATATCTATGTGGGCCAGACCCGCCTGTCTCCCACTATGGATCTGACCGCTTTCTTTGGTCCCAACTGCCCTATCAACTACGGCGATATTGCGGATGCCGCCATTTATGCCATGTGCCGGGAGGCTCTGGCCAACAAGGGTAATTATATCAACCTGCATAAAATGGTTGCGGATGACGGCCGCCTGTGTCCTATCCTGTTCCAGACCTACGGCATTCACGCAACCCGTGGTCTGCTGACAGGTCTGTCACCGGCAAGGGATCAGATCTTCTATTATAACCTGGATAAGACCATGAAAGATATCATCCAATAGTTTCTGAAAATTACCAATCACTTACAGTTGTTTTCTTCTGTGCCCTTTGCTATAATACCCCCACCAATGTAAACGAAAGGATTATTTGTATGAAAAAGACTATCGCACTGCTATTATGCCTGTGCCTGTTTCTGAGCGCATGCGGCAAGCAACCTGTGCCAACCGTTCCGTCCACTACGCCCTCTACTGCCGCTCCCACAACAGAGCCTACTACCGCTCCTACCACGGAAGCGACCACCGAAGCAACCACAGAGCCTACTACCGTTCCTACCACAGAGCCTGTTCTTGCTTACCGCCACCCCCTTACGGGCGAACCGTTGGCCGAACCCCTTACTGTCCGGCCTGTTGCGCTCTGCTCCAACAACTACAAAGCGGCGCAGCCTGTCCTTGGCATCAGCCACGCCGACATTATCTATGAGCATATCACCGAAGGCCTTGGCAGTGAGACCAGAATGCTGGCTATCTATACGGATCTGAACTTTGATGATAAGCTGGGCAGCGTCCGCAGCGCCCGTACCTACTCTATCGATTTGGCATCCAGCCTTGACGCGATCTATGTGCACTGCGGCGGCAGCTCCATGGCGCTGGACAAGCTTGCCAAAAGCAGATATCCCTCTTTGAACGAGTACTACAACGGTGATTATTTCTATCGGGATTCTGAAAGAAAGGCCGCGGGCCTGAAACATGAACATACTCTGGTTACCGAGGGCAACCTGCTGCAGAAGGGTCTGGGCACCAAGGATCTGGATCTGACCATTTCTGAAGATGCCTATTACGGCTTTGATTTCTCCGATGAAGCAGATCTGAACGGTGAAGCCGCCCAAAACATCACCATCCAGTATTACAACAAAAACGGCAAGTACACCATCATGAGCTATGACAAGACCGATGGCATGTACTATGGCGCTCAATCCTGGGGCAAGAAGCAGGGTGCTATTGCCGACGGCAATACTGACGATCTGGTACCTTTCAAGAATATTCTGATTATTAAGTCCAAGGTTACCGGCGCAGGCGACGGTTCCCATGTATACATGAAGCTCACCGGCGAGGGGGAGGGCTTCCTGGCCCGGGATGGCGAATATGTGGCGATCCAGTGGTCCAGAGCTTCCGAAAAGGATCCTTTTACCTTCACTTTGACCGATGGCACTCCCGTTACCTTTGGTGTGGGCAAAACCTTCGTTTCGATTCTGCCCCTCACCAGCCCCGACGTTATTTTTGAATAAAAATTACCCGGGTCAGTCCTTAGGGACGGACCCGGGTCGCTTTATAAAAAGACCTCCACCAAAGGTGGAGGCCTTGCAGGCTGTCAAAAAACAGAAATTCTGCAACTATACTGTAGGGGCGATTCATGAATCGCCCGTCCACAATTGCGGTGCAATTGTGGGATTTTCGCAGAAAATAAGAGAATCATCGCCGCTGGCGATGTGATTTTATTCGCAAAATCACCGGGCGCATCGTGATGCGCCCCTACGATATGGACCGACCGGTATGCGTCAAATGGTACCTCTTTGACACGCTGAAAGGCCTCCACCAAAGGTGGAGGCCTTGAAAGTTGCTATAAATTACAGCAGGGTGGAGAAGTGCTTGATGGTGCGGACCATCTGAGAAACGTAGGAGTTCTCGTTGTCGTACCAGGAAACGACCTGAACCTGAGTCATGCCGCCGGGCAGCTTGTTGACCATGGTCTGGGTAGCGTCGAACAGGGAGCCGAAGGTCATGCCGACGATGTCGGAAGAAACGATCTCGTCTTCGGTGTAGCCATAGGACTCAGTAACAGCAGCCTTCATGGCAGCGTTGATCTCGTCCTTGGTGACTTCCTTAGCAACAACAGCGTTCAGAATGGTGGTGGAGCCGGTGGGGGTAGGGATTCTCTGAGCAGCGCCGATCAGCTTGCCGTTCAGCTCGGGGATAACCAGGCCGATAGCCTTAGCAGCACCGGTGGAGTTGGGAACGATGTTGATAGCACCAGCGCGGGAGCGGCGCAGGTCGCCCTTTCTCTGGGGACCGTCCAGGATCATCTGGTCGCCGGTGTAAGCGTGGATGGTGCACATAATGCCGGACTCGATGGGAGCCAGGTCGTTCAGAGCCTTAGCCATGGGAGCCAGGCAGTTGGTGGTGCAGGAAGCGGCGGAGATGATGTGGTCGTCCTTGGTCAGGGTCTCGTGGTTGACGTTGTAGACGATGGTGGGCAGGTCGTTGCCGGCAGGAGCGGAGATAACGACCTTCTTGGCGCCGGCGTCGATGTGAGCCTGAGCCTTAGCCTTGGAAGTGTAGAAACCGGTGCACTCCAGGACGACGTCCACATCCAGCTCGCCCCAGGGCAGCTCAGCGGCGTTGGCCTTAGCGTAGATGGTGATCTTCTTGCCGTCGACAACGATGTTGTCTTCGCCAGCCTCGACAGTATGAGTGCCGAAGGGAGCAGCGTAAGCGCCCTGAGTGGGGTCATACTTCAGCAGGTGAGCCAGCATCTTGGGGGAGGTCAGGTCGTTGATAGCAACAACCTCAAAGCCCTCAGCGCCGAACATCTGACGGAAAGCCAGACGGCCGATACGGCCAAAACCATTGATAGCAACTTTAACAGACATGGTGAATTCCTCCATTTTATTACTGCTTTTGCAGTATATTAGACTGATTTTTGCCGGGATTCGATAATCCCATACGGATTCATTATACAATACCTTTTCTTTCTTGTAAAGTATCAGTTTCACACAAAACGAGGTTTTTTTC